>DATCIC010000296.1:0-2023 GCA_036508025.1 Rhodoferax sp.
CTTTTCTTCGCCATCACAAATGTCGCCCCAAGGCTGATCAACCATGCGGCCGGTGAGGACGCCGTTCTCAATCTGCAGCACATTGGCGCGGGTGTAGTCAATGCCCAGGCGCTGCGCCACGCGGTCGGTAAAGTGGGTGAATCCGCCTGAGACCAGCAGCACTTTGAGCCCGGCTGTCTTGCAGGCCGCGACCAGTTCAAAGGCACCGGGGTTGAACTGCATCCGTTCCTGATAAATCTGGTTCATCTGCGCCTCGGTCACGCCCTGGAGCAGCGCGACGCGCTGGCGCAGGCTCTCCTTGTAGTCGGTGATTCTGCCCTGCATGGCCGCTTCGGTGATCGCGGCCACTTGCGGCTTGCGACGGACTGCGTCAGCAATTTCATCCACACACTCGATGTTGATGAGCGTGGAGTCCATGTCGAAGGCGATCAGCTTGAAGTCGCTCAAACGCAGCGGTGGTGTGATGCCTTGAATGATCAGGCCGGGGGCTATTTCAGTAGGGTGCATGAGGGGAGAATTTACTATTGTTCTAATAGCTGCTTACGTAGGCAGGACGGGGGCTAGAGGCTGATTTGTTATATAAAATATTCAAGGCGCCGAATCGCGCATCCATTGGCGTAGCCGCGCTAAGTCATGGATGATGCGGGCCTGAAACTGCTTGGGGGAAAAGCCGGCCGACTGCGGGGCGGTGATCGGTGAGGAAGAGGTCATGTAGGGTTGCAAGCAATTCATCGTGCAAGCCGTGCACGCAATGTGGCCATGACTTCATCGGCGGGTATGAATTGAGCCAGACCCGCTTCCAGATCCGCCTCGCGCTGATCGGCCAGTTGTTCCCAGGCGGCCTCCACCTGCGGGTCGGTGTCCAGACTGATGATGAGCCGTTCCAGCAGCTGATTACGCTCAGTGGGGGTGAGCTGCATGGCTTGGGCTTGCACATATTCAAGTTGGCTTGGCATGGGAACCTCCAGGGTGGTTAAAAAAAGCATATCGCGTATTACACCGCTGAATGCGTGCGCAGCCAGTCTTTCAGCGCGGCATCCGCATCACTCGCCAGGGATGGCATGGGCTTAGCTTTGGTTTTCATAGTGGTTGATCTCCTTTGGGTGCATGTAACGGGCACTGATGGGGCGAAGCCCGCTGTGCTCGAAACTACTTGACCCAACGCCGTGCGTCTTTGAGCAAAAGCAAAAGTTGCCGCTCTCTCAGCGGCGAGGCAGAGAAACCAAATCGGGTATAGAAACGAGCAGCCTCTTCATCGACTGGATGCGTCAGCATCGCTCGAATGCCAGCCTGCTCGGCAATCAGGAACGTACGCCTGATAGCGTCCTGCAAGAGCCCAAACCCAATCCCTCGTCCGTGATCTTGCTTGCAGACCGCCAGCCGCGCCAAAAGTACAACCGGCAAGGGGTATTGGCCCATCCCTTTGCGAACACGCTCAGGTGCGTCCAATGTATCGACTTGACCGACCGTCAGACTGAAGTAGCCAGCGACCCGATCATCGTCGACCGCAACAAAGGTCTTGGCAGACCCGCTGGCTTGCGCTTGGCGGGCGTGATGCAGCAACCACTCGTTGAGCGAAGGCTTGCCGCAGTCAAAGTTTTCAAGCTTATGACCAGAGGCCAGGGGCACTGGACTGCTCAATCTCATTCTTTATCCCAGGGAGCGGGACGAGAAAACAGTCGAGCTAGCCCTTCGTTTTCTTGTGCAGGCCGGTCAAGCAAATCCATCAGGGCCTGGTACTGACTGCCCGTGACCATAAATAAACGCTGATCCAGTAAGGTCTGTTCCGCAGCTAGGCAGGCGCTATCAAGGATGTAGTCCGTCAGAGATTTGTGTGCGACCTGCGCAGCGCGGCGCAGAACCGCCTCTTGTTCTGGCGTGGCGCGCAGCCCAAGCCTAGCGGAACGTGCCGGGGTGGAAGCGGGTGAAAGCGGGGCAGCGGACATTATTTGGCCTCGATTTGTTGGCTGAATAACGCAATGTTAGTACAAATGACGCACGTTGTCGATCAGCTCACCCGCAC
>DATCIC010000297.1:0-4379 GCA_036508025.1 Rhodoferax sp.
CCGAGCCGCGCCACTATGACATTGCCATTGTGGGCGGCGGAGCCACCGGCCTGGGCGTGGCGCTGGACGCAGCGGCGCGCGGCTTTAGCGTGGTGCTGGTGGAGTCGCATGACTTTGCCAAAGGCACCTCATCGCGCGCCACCAAGCTGGTGCATGGCGGCGTGCGCTATCTGGCGCAGGGCAATATTGGCCTGGTGCGCGAGGCCTTGCGCGAGCGCAGCACGCTGTTGCACAACGCGCCTTATCTGGCGCAGCCGCTGGCGTTTGTGATGCCGACCTACAAATGGTGGGAGCTGCCTTTTTATGGCATCGGGCTCACCCTGTACGACGCCCTGGCAGGTAAAGCCGGTTTGGGGCACACCGAATTTTTAAGCCGTGCCGAGACACTGGCGCTATTGCCCGCGGCGCAGCCGCAGGGGCTCAAAGGCGGCGTCAAGTACTGGGACGGCCAGTTCAACGACGCACGCCTGGCCATGGCGCTGGGCCGCACCGCAGCGGCGCGCGGCGCCCTGCTGGTGAACTATTGCCGCGCGCTTGATTTGTTTTACCAGGAGGGCAAAGTCGCCGGACTGGTCTGTGAAGACACGCTCAGCGGCCAGACCTACCGCATCCAGTCGCGCTGCGTCGTTAACGCCACTGGGGTTTGGGTCGATGAGCTGCGCCAGAAAGACGGCGCCGCCAATAGCGCCGACGGCAGGCGTCCGACCCAGCCGATGGTGGCACCCAGTCAGGGCGTGCACATGGTGGTGGATCGTGAATTTTTGGGTGGCGATACCGCCTTGATGGTGCCCAAGACCGCCGACGGCCGGGTCCTGTTTGCCGTGCCGTGGCTGGGCAAGGTAATTCTCGGCACCACCGACACGCCACGCCATGACCTGGCGCGCGAGCCGCTGGCGTTCAAGGAAGAGGTTGAATTCATTCTGACCGAATCGGCGCGTTATCTGCGCCGCGCGCCCAAACGCTCTGATGTCAAGAGCATCTGGGTCGGCTTGCGCCCGCTGGTCAGGCCGCCCGACGACGAGGGCGAGAACACCAAGGGCTTGAGCCGCGAGCACACGGTGCTGGTCAGCCGCAGTGGGTTGGTCACGGTGACCGGCGGCAAGTGGACCACCTACCGCGCCATGGCCGAAGATGTGCTGGCGCAGTGCGCCGCCAAGTCTCTGATCGAAGCGCGTGCGGCTGGCGTCACCGCTGATTTGAAACTGGTAGGCGCCGACGAGTCGCTGGGCGAAGCGCACTCCATCAGTCAGCCGCCCGGCCTGCATTCGTATGGCAACGAACAGGCCCTGGTGATGAGCCTGCCCGGCGCGCAATCTGTGTTGTGCGACGGCTTGAGTGAAGCCATGGTGCGCTTCGCGGCGCGCTACGAGTATGCTGTTCACGTCGAAGATGTGCTGGCGCGTCGTTCCCGCTTGCTGTTTCTCGATGCCCGTCTGGCCAGCTCCTTGGCGGCGCAGGTTGGCGCCATCCTGTTGCAGGAAACCGGGCTCGACCCGCAGGTTGATGCGTTCACCGAGCTGGCGCAGCACTATTTGTGTTTGCCGGCATCGTGCGAACGGGTCAATCAGCCGCGCTTTTTGAGTGCGGATGCGACAGAAGCGCAAGTCCTTGCTGATCCGGGTCAAACGTCGCAGCAGCCATAGCTGGTATGCTTTTGCCTTTGCTTTGTTAACCAAGGATGAATCCATGAAGAACCTGCTATTGGTCTGTCTGCTTGCCGCCACCCCCTTTGCGACGTCCAGTTGGGCCGCTGATAAATCCGCCCCCGTTGCGCCTGCGGCCGCCGGTGTCTCGGGCGAAGTCCTTGAGGTGAAGGACGTTGAAATGTATAGCTACCTGCGTCTCAAGACCAAAGACGGTGAAATTTGGGCTGCGGTCACCAAGGCACCGGTCAAGGTTGGCGCCAAGGTCACGATTGAAAATTCAACAACCATGAAGAACTTTGAGAGCAAATCACTCAAAAAGACGTTCCCGACGATTCTGTTCGGCACCTTGGGCGGCACGGGCCAAGCATTGGCTGGCGCGCCTGTCGCTGCTGCCAAGGTGGTGGATACCACGCCGATCAAGGTTGCCAAGGCCAGCGGTGCCAATGCACGCACCGTGGCTGAAGTGATGACCAAGTCGACTGAACTTAAAGACAAGACGGTGCGGGTCAGCGGCAAGGTGGTCAAGTACAACGGCGGCATCATGGGCAAAAACTGGATCCACCTGCGTGACGGCACCGGGCTGGAAGCCGATGGCACCAATGACGTCTTGGTGACCACCGCCGCTGAGACCAAGGTTGGCGCTGTTGTGACCGTGACCGGCATGGTGCGGACCAACAAGGATTTTGGTTCCGGCTATAGCTACAAGGTGCTGATCGAAGACGCCAAGCTGTAAACCCGAGCGTGGGTGCTGGTGCCAAGGCCCAGCACCGGAGCCTCCCCATGCAAGAAACCGAGCCCATTGACCCCACGCGCTGCCCGCTGTGCGGGCAATCGAACCAATGCGCCGGGCAACTGGAACGTGTGACCGGCATCAAGCAGCCGCTGTGCTGGTGCAACCAGGCCACATTCTCGGCCGATCTGCTTGCCAGCGTGCCGGCGCATGCGCGCCGCAAGGCTTGTATTTGCGCCGCCTGCGTCCAGGCTGGCACTTGCTAATAAATTTATAGCGACTAGCCCAGACTGGACGGGGGCTAGAGCCTGATTTGGCATAAACAATTGTGCCGGTCGCTGCATTTATTCAATACTTCAATTAATCTTGTACCATCGCAGTATGGATAAATCGCTCGCCACCACCATTTTTGAATCGCTCGCCTCGGGTGTGCGCCTGGATATTTACCGCCTGCTGGTCAAAACCGGGCCGCAGGGCTTGGTGGCGGGAGAAATTGGCAGCGCGCTGGAGGTGCCGCCGACCAATCTGTCGTTTCACCTGAAGGCCTTGGCGCACGCGCAGCTCGTGTCAGTCGTGCAGGAAGGGCGTTATCAAAGGTACCGCGCTAACCTGGCGTTGATGCAAGACTTGATCGGGTATTTGACCGCCGAGTGCTGCGCCGGCCACCCCGAGCAGTGCGCCGAGATTTGCCTCGCGCCGGTTTGCGCCTGATGGTTTCCAGCGTCGTTCCTGAGACTGTCTGTGTTCTCCAATCTCCCCGCTTCACTTCTGTCTGAATTATGAATATTCTTTTTTTGTGCACCGGCAATTCCTGCCGCTCGATCCTGGCTGAGGCCACGTTCAATCACTTGGCCCCCAGGGGCTGGCACGCCATGAGCGCGGGCAGCCACCCCAGCGGCTATGTGCATCCGCGCTCATTGGCCTTGCTGGCGCGTGAGGGTATTGCGACTGAAGGCTATAGCAGCAAGTCGTGGGACAACTTGCCGCAAACGCCTGACATTGTGGTCACCGTGTGTGCCAACGCCGCGGGTGAAACGTGTCCCGCTTACCTGGGCCCCGTGCTGCGCACCCACTGGGGCGTAGAAGACCCGGTGCACGCCGTTGGCACCGACGCCCAAATCGATGCCGCCTTCATGACGGCCTACCGCATCTTGCGCGCGCGCGTCGAAGCTTTTTTAGCGCTGCCGCTGGATGCGTTGCAGCACTTCCCGCAAAAGCTCAAAGCCGAGCTGGATCGCATTGGCACGTAATGCCGGTTTGAGTCCATTTTTTACCCAAGGAATTTCATCATGAAAAAAGTACAAGTATTTGACCCTGCCCTGTGTTGCAGCAGCGGCGTTTGCGGCACGGATGTAGACCAGGCATTAGTCATGTTCTCAGCCGACGTGGATTGGGCCAAACAAAAGGGGCTGCAAATCGAGCGCTTCAACCTGGCGCAGCAACCGATGGCGTTTGCCGAGAGTGCGGCGGTGAAGGGTCTGCTTGAGCGCTCGGGTGAGGCCGCTTTGCCGATCACACTGGTGGACGGCGAAGTGGCTTTTGCCGGGCGTTATCCCACGCGTGATGACCTGGGGCGCTGGCTGGGCGCCGTGGCATCAGCTTCTGAATTGCCCGCTGCTGACCCGCAAGCCGCGGCCTCTGGCAAGTGCTGCTCGGGTGGCGCTTGCTGCTAAGCAGGCTGGACTCCCTTCGTCGGAATCACAGCGACTGTTGTTAGCGAAAGTATTCACATGAAATTCCTCGACCAAGCCCCTCGGTTTTTGTTCTTCACCGGCAAGGGCGGTGTCGGCAAAACATCCATTGCTTGCGCCAGCGCACTGGAACTCGCACGCTTGAACAAGCGCGTCTTGCTGGTCAGCACCGACCCGGCATCCAACGTGGGGCAGGTGTTTGGCATCAGCATCGGCAACCAGATCACCAACGTGGCTGAGGTGCCAAATTTGAGCGCCCTTGAAATTGACCCGCAGGCGGCTGCCCAAGCCTACCGCGACCGTATCGTCGGC
>DATCIC010000298.1:0-5181 GCA_036508025.1 Rhodoferax sp.
AGCCCGCCATGCCCGGACATGGCGGTTGCGAAGACGACGTGCCACTCTTGCCCAAACTGACGTGATTCTTCAGCCAGATCGGCAAAGGTATGCAACTCATCGGGTGTCTTGTCCACGCACATGATGGGCACCAGCGCACCGCCCTGCCCGTCCATAAACCGCTCGCGCTGCGCCGCCGTAGCATCGGCAGGTAAATCAGCGCGGGCAAAAACAAAGAGCAAACGTTGTGGCTCGGTTTGCTGGTGCGCCGCCTGTAGCAAATCATCAAAACTGGAAATATTCATGCTTGGGACTTTCTTGATTACAAAGCGCTCAAGTGTCAGGTCAAACGCTCATTTGTGGTACATTGGCCTTATGAAAAAGATGTTGCTAGCCCTGCTACTACTGCCCGACGGGCGGAGACGGTAGCGTACGCACGCACCCAAACCAAAAGCCCGTATGCATCCGCAACGGGCTTTTGGTTTTTTTACCCCCGATATTTTGATTGCGGATATTGTTGAACACAGGAGAAACCAGATGGCCGACCAATTGATTATTTTTGACACCACGTTGCGTGACGGCGAGCAGTCGCCTGGCGCGTCCATGAACAAAGACGAGAAGCTGCGCATTGCGCGCCAACTGGAACGTCTGAAAGTGGATGTCATCGAAGCGGGTTTTGCGGCGAGCTCCAACGGCGATTTCGAGGCCGTACAAGGCATTGCCAGGGCCATCAAGGACTCCACTATTTGCTCGCTGTCACGCGCTAATGACCGCGATATTTCGCGCGCCGCCGAAGCGCTCAAAGGCGCCAACCGCGGCCGCATCCATACTTTTATTGCCACCTCGGCGCTGCATATGGAGAAAAAACTGCGCATGACACCGGATCAGGTGTTTGAGCAGGCCAAACTTGCAGTGCGCTTTGCGCGCAATCTGGTGGCCGACGTGGAGTTCAGTCCCGAAGACGCCTACCGCAGCGATGTAGATTTTTTATGTCGTGTCATCGAGGCCGCTATCAACGAGGGCGCCACCACCATCAATGTGCCCGACACCGTCGGTTATGCCATTCCTGAACTCTATGGCACTTTCATCAAGACGCTGCGCGAGCGCGTGCCCAATTCAGACAAAGCCATCTGGTCGGTCCATTGCCACAATGATTTGGGCATGGCAGTCGCCAATTCACTGGCGGGCGTACAAATTGGCGGCGCTCGCCAGGTCGAATGCACCATCAATGGCCTCGGTGAACGGGCTGGCAATTGCAGCCTGGAAGAGATCGTTATGGCGGTCAAGACACGACGCGACTATTTTGGCCTGAATGTCGGCATTGAGACCCAACACCTTTTGGCCGCCAGTCGCATGGTCAGCCAGATTACCGGCTTTGTGGTGCAACCCAACAAAGCGATCGTCGGGGCCAATGCGTTCGCCCACGCTGCAGGCATTCACCAGGATGGCGTGCTTAAAGCGCGAGACACTTATGAAATCATGCGTGCCGAAGATGTCGGCTGGAGCGCCAACAAAATTGTGTTGAGCAAAGTCAGTGGCCGCAATGCCTTCAAGCAACGCTTGCAGGAGTTGGGCGCACAGATGGAAAGCGAGTCTGATGTCAACGCCGCATTCGCCAGATTCAAGGAATTGGCAGATCGCAAAAGCGAGATTTTTGACGAAGACATCCTGGCACTCGTTGGCAGTGAAAGTGTGGCTCGCGAGAGAGAACAATACAGTTTTGTCTCATTGTCGCAACACAGCGAAACAGGGGAACGCCCCCAAGCCAGTATTGTTTTTACTGTCGATGGCAAGGAAGTGAAGAGTTCATCCGATGGGAATGGTCCGGTAGATGCATCACTCAAAGCGATTGAGGCACAGGTCAAAAGTGGCGCCGAGATGGTGCTCTACTCTGTCAACGCCATCAGCGGTTCGACCGAGAGCCAGGGCGAGGTGACCGTGCGCTTGCAACACGGTGGTCGCGTGGTCAACGGCGTCGGGGCCGACCCTGACATCATTGTTGCCTCCGCCAAAGCCTATCTGAGTGCGCTCAGCAAACTGCATAGCAAGGCTGATCGGGTCGCCGCGCAAGGATAGCGTCAGGGGAAATTGGCTGCTTTGCTGGTAATTGTTTAAGAAAGTCGTGCAAGTATTTGATATTGTGTGACTTTTTTGTTTAAACTCGTGTCTTTGAGAAATAGGTCTGGAATTGGGTGCAAAACCCATTTTTAACGGATTCCATTTGGAGACATTGTGCGCAAACTACTATTTTTCTTTGGCCTGACGCTTTTCATTGTTGCTGTCTCACTGCCGCAAGCGCAGGCCGCTCAGAAAAAACATCAGCTTGCCAAGTCCTCCAAGAGCACCATCGTTGCCAAACGAAAAGTTACCAAGACCTTTGTTGCCGGAAAACGCATATCGCTCAGCCGTGCAAAGGAGGTTTCCCCGAAGCCATCATTTGGACAAGTTGCAGGTTTGCACCGCGCAGCTGACACCCTTGATCTGAAATCCAGCGTGGCACTGGTGATCGACCAAGACACCAATGAAGTGTTGTTTAGCAAAAATGAACAGGCGGTCTTGCCGATTGCTTCTCTCACCAAGCTCATGACCGGAGTCGTCCTGCAGGAGGCCCACCTGCCCACGGACCAAATGATCACCATTTCTCAAGACGACGTGGACACCGAAAAAGGCAGTTCGTCGCGTCTTAAAGTGGGAACAACATTGAACCGAGGTGAACTCTTGCATCTGGCGTTGATGTCCAGTGAGAACCGCGCGGCGCATGCACTGGCCCGCAGTTATCCGGGTGGCTTACCGGTTTTTGTTGGCCTGATGAATGCCAAGGCCCAATTGATTGGCATGAGAGACACCCACTATGTAGAACCGACTGGACTTTCCAGCAAGAACCAGTCCAGTGCCCGTGACCTAGCCAAGTTGGTCAACGTTGCGCATCGCGATCCGATCTTGCGTGAATTGACCACGTCGCCGGATTACCAGGTGGCTGTCGGCAACCGAACACTGCAATACAACAACACAAACCGGCTGGTCAAGAATCCAGCTTGGGACATCGGCCTGCAAAAGACCGGCTACATCTCTGAGGCTGGTCGGTGCCTTGTTATGCAAACCAAAATCGCTGGCCGCAAGTTGATCATGGTATTTTTGGATTCGGCCGGAAAATTAACCCGTATCGCCGATGCCGAGCGGGTTCGCCGCTGGGTAGAGTCCAGGCCTGCCGTCAGGTCTGACTCGGTACCTTTAGCTAGCGCCGCTGGTGAAAAAATCGTTACTTTTCAATAGCAGCTCACGCGTCAAGCGCTCTTGGCGTCAGGTTTAAAACCCAACGTCGTTGAGATTTCATGGGCGGTTGCCTGCAGCTTGGGCAGCCACTCGTCTTCCAGACGATTTGTTGGGGCAGAAATTGACAAGCCCGCCACCAGCGTGCCTTGATCATCGTAAATGCCAGCGGCCATGCAGCGAACGCCAAGTTCAAGCTCCTCGTTGTCATGCGCGTAGCCGTACTGGCGCACTTTCGAGAGTTCCTTCTCCAACCCTGACAATTCGGTCAAGCTGTTTTTGGTGTGGCCACTCAAACCTGTGCGTGCGGCGTACGCTCGGACCCGTTGTGGATCATCCGTCGCCAAAAACAATTTTCCGACCGAGGTAAGGTGCAGCGGAGCGCGCCCACCGATGGCGCGCACCACCTGCATGCCCGAGCGCTCGCTGAAAGCCCGTTCAATATAGAGGATCTCATCACCCTGACGCATACTTAAGTTGACAGGTTGCTGAATCAATTTGTGCAATCGCCGCATCGGCACCAGTGCTGTGTCACGAACATTGAGACGGTTCTTAACCAGATTTCCCAGTTCAAGCAGACGCATGCCCAGCCGATAGCTTCCGGGCTGTGGACGATCCACAAAACGACCGGTGGCCAAGTCATTTAACAAGCGGTGGGTGGTTGATGGGTGTAGGCCAGTCTTCTCACTAATTTCCTTGAGCGAAATTGATTCTTTTCGTGACGCCAGAACATCCATCAAGGCAAACATGCGCTCAATCACTTGAACGGTTGGGGTACTGGGAATGCTGCTCTCTATATTTCGCATAATTACTCCTGAAGGGCTGCCGCCATTTTATCTTGTGAAATAGATGACAAGGGTAAACCCTTTTATGCGAAACTTTGACTCAGGACAATTGCGATCCCGGCATGGACGGATGTTCCGCACTCCACTCCCCTGACACCAGAAACTCCAGCGGTCTGAACCTTGCCTTGTAGTTCATTTTTTGGCTGTCCTTGATCCAAAACCCCAAGTAAACATGCGCGAGCCCCAATTTTTTAGCTTCGGCAATTTGCCAAAGAACGCCGTAAGTGCCAAAACTGCCACTGGTATCGGGCTCATAAAAGGTATAAACCGCCGACAGACCATCATCGAGCACATCGAGAATTGAGACCATTTTCAAATGACCCGGTCTACCATCGGCCAGCGTTTCCCGGAACTCAATCAGTCGCGAATTGACCTGGCTTTGCAATAAAAACTGTGTGTATTGGTCGACGCTGTCATGGTCCATACCGCCACCGGCATGTCGCGTATTTTGATAGCGAAGATACAGGTCATAGTGTTCTTGCACAAAACAAGGTTTGAGCACCCTCGCCTGCAGGGCGCAATGGCGCGACCACGCGCGGCGCTGACTTCTGTCGGGTTGAAATTCAGCGACGAGAACCCGCACCGGTGTGCAAGCACAGCAACCATCACAATAGGGTCGATACGTAAAAAGACCACTGCGTCTAAATCCCTGACGGACCAATTCAGCGTAAATGACGTTATTCACCAAATGGCTGGGCGCGGCCACTTGCGAGCGGGCCTGCTGCCCAGGCAAATAGCTGCAGGGATAGCTAGAGGTGACATAAAACTGCAGCGCGTTCAGCGGGAGTTCCTTGAGTTGCATCACATTGACTTCACGTTGGCACTGACCTTGGGGGCAGCAACTGTTGCCAGAGTTGGCAGTCAAATTCCCACTCTGGCCCTGCTTGGGCAAGCCCGGTAGCCACGCCCTTCAAAAACAGATCACGTGAAATTTCACCCGCTCCCAACGAGGCCAGGTGGGGCGTGTTTTGCTGGCAATCAATCTGACTGATGCCATGGTGACGACAAAACCCGACCAACGCCGCCAGGGCGACTTTGGAGGCGTCACTGATGTGGCTGAACATGGATTCACCAAACACGGCTTTGC
>DATCIC010000299.1:0-2680 GCA_036508025.1 Rhodoferax sp.
CTTTGGTGGCGCCCAGTGGCCAGGTGACCCCCGCCGGTATCGTGCCGCGCCTCAAGCAGATGACGGTGGTGGGCACTTTTGACTCGGGGCATTTTGAATACGACTCCGCGCTGGTGCTGATGCACATTGAGGATGCGGCGCGCATCTTCCGGCTCGAAGGCCCCAGTGGCGTGCGGGTCAAGCTGCGCGATCTGCACCAGGCGCGCGAGGTGGCGGCCGACCTGGCCAAAACATTGACGGGCGAGCTGGTCATTCGCGACTGGACGCGGCAGAACCGCACCTGGTTTGCCGCCGTGCAGATGGAAAAACGCATGATGTTCATCATCCTGACCCTGATCGTGGCGGTGGCTGCCTTCAACCTCGTGTCCACGCTGGTGATGACTGTGACCGACAAGCGCGCCGACATTGCCATCCTGCGCACGCTGGGCGCCAGCCCGCAGAGCATCATGGGCATTTTTGT
Source organism: Rhodoferax sp. (assembly GCA_036508025.1). Lineage (GTDB taxonomy): Bacteria > Pseudomonadota > Gammaproteobacteria > Burkholderiales > Burkholderiaceae_C > Rhodoferax. The sequence continues at coordinate 461 of DATCIC010000299.1, forward strand.
GGTGCAGGGCGCGATGGTGGGCGTCATCGGCACATTCGCCGGTTTGGCGCTGGGCCTGGGGATCGCATACAACATCGACGTCATCGTGCCGGCGCTGGAGCGGCTGTTCCATGCCAGCTTCTTGCCCAAAGACATTTACCTCATCAGCCGCATGCCCAGCGATCCGCAGCAAGCGGACATCGTGCCGATTGCGGTCATTTCGTTGGTGCTGGCTTTTCTGGCCACCCTCTACCCCAGCTGGCGCGCCAGCCGGGTGAACCCGGCGGAGGCACTGCGTTATGAGTGATATCGTTCTAAGCGCCCGTGGCCTGACCAAGCGCTTCACCGAAGGCCGTCTGGATGTCACCGTGCTGCAGGGCGTGGACCTGGACGTGCGCGCGGGCGAAACGCTGGCCATCGTCGGGGCCTCCGGTTCTGGCAAAAGCACGCTCTTACACCTGATGGGCGGGCTCGATGCCCCCACCAGTGGTTCGGTCTTCTTGCACGGGCAGGACCTGGCGCACCAGAGTGCCGCTGCGCAAGGTCGCTTGCGCAACCAGTACCTCGGTTTTGTTTATCAGTTTCACCACCTGCTGCCCGAATTCAGCGCCTTGGACAACGTCGCCATGCCTTTATGGATTCGGCGTCTAGCCCCCGTCGAATCTACGCAGATAGCTGCAAAAATGCTAGCAAAAGTCGGCTTGCAAGAGCGCCTGCAGCATCGGCCGTCAGAGCTCTCAGGCGGCGAGCGCCAGCGTGTGGCGATTGCGCGCGCCCTGGTGACGCGCCCAGCCTGCGTGCTGGCCGACGAGCCCACCGGCAACCTGGACCGCGCCACGGCTGACGGCGTGTTTGAACTGATGCTGGAACTGGCCCGCACCCAGGGCACCGCCTTCATCGTCGTCACGCATGATGAGACGCTGGCGGCCCGTTGCGGGCGGCAATTGCGGCTGGTGCAGGGGAAATTGTCGGCGTCAGATTGACGCCTTGCTGCGCTCGGTCAGCGAACGTCTATGTTGACGCCGAGTGCCCAAAGCCGACGTTGGCGTTTGCCCGGTGACCGTCGCGTTCGCAGCGGGAGCTGCCCTTGGCGAGCGGCAGCTTTCTGGAAGTTCAATTCCTACGTCTTGCTTACCCGTTAGCGGTCATTTATGGCGGGCCGGATGGGCCCCAGAGAAGTCCTTCCCCTCAGGAAACATGCTGCTCCTAAGCAGTCACTCAGCCACCCCATGTCGTTCACAGCCGTTTGCCAAACACCGCCGATGAAAAGTTGTTGAAAAGGTGACAGTCCACTTCAAATGTAGGCAAAAGATCCAAGGTGCAGTTGTTGTGCATTTGCTGACCAACTTAGAGCAAGCGGAGAACGTCGGTCAAGCGCCCTGGCTTCAATCCCGGAACACGGCGGAATGGCGCGTCGATGTTCGAAGCTTGATAGGCCTGGTACAAAGGCCGGTCATCATCTGTCGGCCTCAACTCGATCGTTCTTCCTTGGGCGCGAAGAACAGCCACATCTCCGTTCCATCGCCAGTTCGCCATGGCGGCACGCAGCTGAGTCAACGCAGCAGCGACGTCCGCCACAGAGCTACAGCGATTCTCTGGACGCGGGCTAGTCATACCACGCAACGCGCGTTTTGCGGCGCCTGTGATCCAAGGCGGGAGTGAACTGTAGGTTAGTAGGGAGCCGTCCTCTGCGCGGCTGCGGATGACGCCGTCGACAAAGATGGACCTGTCTACCGGATCCATGATTAAGGCGAGTTGCTTGAACTCTTTGGGCCTGAGGTAATCGTTACCGTCGTAGGGTAGATACCCACCTAGGAGTTGGTACAGGACCAAGCCAATCTGGTAAATGTCGCCTATTGCTGTGTATCGTCCCGTCGCAAAGGATTCTGGGGGGCAGTACAGGATGCTGTGCCGCGAGGAAGTGACATGATTTTCGCCATCACTCAGCATTCGGACGCTACCAAAATCAGCAATCTGTGGCATGCCTGCCTGCATGACGATGTTCCCAGGCTTGAGGTCCCGATGAAGCATCTTCATAGCGTGAATGGCGCTCACACCGTTGCAGATGCCTAGAACCACGTCAAGGGCTTCATACACTGACGGTTGAGTCGCTATAAGATCGTCAAGGTCGCCCTCAAAACAGCGCGGAGTAGCGAAGTAACCCCATTCCTCAGACACGCTGCGTGCATCGAGGATCGGCAGGACGTTACTGTTTTTGATTAAACACAACTGTCGCGGCTC
>DATCIC010000300.1:0-2845 GCA_036508025.1 Rhodoferax sp.
CTGCGGGCCGCAGGCATCCGGGTTGACGTCGTCAACGGCATCACGGCCGGCCTGGCCGCCGCGACCTCGCTGGGCGTGCCCCTGACACACCGCGAACATGCGCACGGTGTGGTGTTCATCACGGGACACGCCAAGCCGGGTGACACCGGCACCGACTGGCGCGCGCTCGCCGCCACGGCGCACAGCGCCCGCCTGACCCTGGTCATTTACATGGGCGTCAGCGGTGCCCGGCGCATTCAGGACGAGTTGCTCAGCGGCCTGCCCGCCCACACGCCCGTGGCCGTGATCCAGAACGCCAGTTTGCCCAACCAGCGCCAAGCCGTCTGCACCCTGGGCGAGCTGCAGTGCACCCTTGAGCGGGAGAACTTGACAAGTCCCAGCGTGATTGTGGTGGGCGACGTGCTGCAAGGGCTGCTGGCGCTGCAGCTGCCGCTGTCACAACAGTCATTGCGGGCTTGACCCGAGAAGCCACGGCGGGCGGCCCATGCAAAATTTTGACGTCGTGGTGGTGGGTGCTGGCGCCGCAGGCCTGTTCTGTGCTGGCGTGGCGGGCCAGTTGGGCCTCAAGGTGCTGGTGATCGACCACAGTGACAAGGTGGCCGAAAAAATCCGCATCTCCGGCGGTGGACGCTGCAATTTCACCAACCGCGACACCAGCGCCGCCAATTTTCTGGGTAACAACCCGAATTTTTGCCGCTCGGCCCTCTCAAGCTATACGCCACGCGACTTCACCGAATTGCTGCAGCGCCATGGCATCGCGTTCCATGAAAAGCACAAGGGGCAGCTGTTTTGCGACCGGTCGTCCGAGGACATCATCCAGATGTTGCTGGCCGAGTGCGACGCAGGTGGCGTCACACGCTGGCAGCCCTGCAGTTTAAAAAATATAGTGTTTTCAGCCTCTAGCCCTCATGCATCAAGCATAAGCAACTATGAAATAGAGAGTGACCGGGACACTATCCGATGTGCTGCGGTCGTCATCGCCACCGGCGGCCTGTCGATTCCCAAAATTGGCGCCACCGATTTGGGCTACCGCATCGCCCGCCAGTTTGGTCTGCGCCAGGTCGAGCCGCGTCCCGCCTTGGTGCCACTGACTTTTGACGGTGAAGCCTGGGCCCCCTACGCCGCTCTGGCCGGCCTGTCCTTGCCCGTCCAGATTGAGACTGGCAGTAAAAAAGCAAAAATCAGTTTCCTGGAAGACTTGTTGTTCACGCACCGCGGCCTGAGCGGCCCGGCCGTGCTGCAGATTTCGAGTTATTGGCAGACCGGCACGCCGATCCGGATCAACCTGGCGCCCGGCACCGAGGTGCTGCAGGCGCTCATGCGCGCCAAGGCCAGCTCGCGCAAACTGATCGCCAATGAGCTGGCCCAGCTGGTGCCCTCGCGTCTGGCCGACGCCTGGGTGCAGGCCGGTGCCAGCGTCGGCCACGACTGGCAACGTCCTGCCAACGAGGCCAGCGACAAGGCGCTGGCAGCCCTGGCCGAGCGCCTCACACGCTGGGAACTCACCCCGACCGGCACCGAAGCTTATAAAAAAGCCGAGGTCACCGCTGGCGGCGTGGACACCCGTGATTTGTCATCGCAGACGATGGAGTCGAAGCAGCCTGGCCTGTATTTCATCGGCGAGGTGGTGGACGTGACCGGCTGGCTGGGCGGCTACAACTTCCAGTGGGCCTGGGCCAGCGCCTACGCCTGCGCGCAGGGCCTGACAGCGAAACTGCTCAAAGATGGCCTCAAAGCCTGAAACCGGCGCTTAATGACGGCAGCCCCGGACTTGAATTCGGCAGCAAGCCCGCTATAATCCATGGCTTTGCTGGCAAACCCCCGCTGCCTGATCAACTTTAAAGCGGGGAAAAACGCACGATAACCGTCAAATGGCCCGATCTTCCTTTGGCGCACGTCTGCATATTTTGGACAACATCATTTAATGACAACCATCCGTGTAAAAGAGAACGAACCCTTTGACGTAGCGCTGCGTCGCTTCAAGCGCACCATTGAAAAACTCGGCCTTTTGACTGACTTGCGTGCCCGCGAGTTCTACGAAAAGCCCACCGCCGAGCGCAAGCGCAAGAAGGCAGCCGCCGTCAAGCGCAACTACAAGCGCATTCGCGCCATGCAGTTGCCCAAGAAGATGTATTAAGACCGCAAGGTCTCAAAAAAAGCCCGCCGGGGACGCTCAGGCGGGCTTTTTTTTGCCTGCTCGCACGGGCACATAATGCAAATCCCGATTCACCCAGCACCTCAAGGAGTTCCGCCCCATGTCACTCAAAGACCAGGTTACCGAAGACATGAAGACCGCCATGCGCGCGCACGACAGCGAACGTTTGGGCACCATCCGTCTGCTGCTCGCGGCCTGCAAACAAAGAGAAGTCGATGAGCGCATCGTGCTCGATGACGCCGCCGTGGTGGTCATCGTCGACAAGCTGATCAAGCAACGCAAGGACTCGGTGACCGCATTCACCCAAGCCAACCGCATGGACCTGGCCGACAAGGAATCCGCCGAGATCAAGGTGCTGGAAGCCTATCTGCCACAACGTTTGTCGTCCGAGGAAGTGACTGCCGCTGTGCAGGCGATCGTGGCCCAGTTGGGTGCCAAAGGCCCCGGCGACATGGGCAAGGTCATGGGAGCCGTCAAAACGCAACTGGCCGGCAAAGCCGATATGGGACAGGTGTCAGCTGCCGTCAAAGCCGCGCTGGCCGCTTAAGTAACGGCGCCTCAACTCCCCGCCACCTTCATCCGGTTCACCAGCATCGAGCCGATGGTTTTGGCGCCATAGTTGTAGCTGTCGGCGCCCACGGCGGTGATCCCTTTGAGCATGGTTTTCATGTTGCCCGCGATGGTGATCTC
>DATCIC010000301.1:0-6234 GCA_036508025.1 Rhodoferax sp.
TTGCCGTCGCGGGTTCAATTTCGTCATTTTCCCGGCCCCAAAACTCGGAACCGGTCATTCGAGGGAGACGATCAGTTTTCGGCGGTGTCGGTCGGCAGCGCAGCGGGAGCCGACATAGGTCTGCCCAAAATGCTCGCCCGATACCCGACATTCACCCCAGTCACTGCCCGTCAGCAATGTGGCGTCGATTTCGCTAACCACTGCACCCGTCTTCGACCAGTAGTGGGCTCTGCATACGCTCCCATCGACGATCCGTTGTTCCACGAAAACCGTCAGACACAGACGATAAATGAACATCAAGAATCGAACATCAGTTCACAGCTGGCTAACGAATTTAAAAAATTTATCGCATCATCGGTTTAGTCTAAGTCCTTTACAGTTTTTATATAGCCGGTTGACGAATCTCATCCCCGTTTTTACGAACCGGTAGCCAAACTTCGGTCATTCTTTTGACTCAGGAGTTGCTCATGGATATCGTTTTTATCGCCGCGGCCGCCGGGCTATGGGGCGTGATGGTCTTGCTGGTCTGGGGGTTCAAGAAACTCGAAAAACCAGCTGGAGGCCGCTCATGATCAGCCTGGAGGTTCTTTATGGTTTTGGTGGCACCTGCGCGGTCCTGCTGCTCGCCTATCTGGTCTATGCGCTGATCCGCGCCGAGGAGTTCTGATGAGTACCACGTCATGGGGCCTGTTGGCCCTTTACCTCGGACTTTTGCTGGTGGCGGTCTGGCCGCTGGGCATCTGGCTGGCACGCCTGAGTTCTGGCAATTTGCCAGTCTGGATGCAGCGGGTGGAGGCGCCGCTGTACCGTCTGGCGGGCACTTCCGCCGACAAGTCCATGAACTGGTCACAGTACGCGCTGGCCTTGCTGGCCTTCAATGCGCTGGGCTTCTTCGCCGTCTACGCGTTGCAGCGTTTGCAGGTCTGGTTGCCGCTCAATCCGACGGGCATGGCCGCCGTATCGCCTGACTCGTCTTTCAACACCGCCGTCAGCTTTGTCACCAACACCAACTGGCAGGGCTACGCCGGTGAGTCCACCATGAGCTACCTGACACAGATGCTGGCGCTCGCGGTGCAGAACTTCTTGTCTGCCGCGACCGGCATTGCTGTCGTGTTCGCGCTCATTCGCGGCTTTGTCGCACGCTCAACCGGTGTCATTGGCAACTTCTGGGTTGACGTCACGCGCATCACAACCTGGCTGCTGGTGCCACTGTCGCTGGTCATCGCCCTATTGCTGGTGGGGCAGGGCGTGATCCAGAACTTTGACGCCTACAAGGACGTGACGACGCTGGAAATCAACAGCTACCAGCAGCCTAAAAATGGCGCTGACGGTCAGGCCCTGAAAGACGAGAAGGGCAATCCGGTCATGGAAGACCTGAAGACCGACAAGCAGACCCTCGCCATGGGCCCGGTCGCTTCGCAGGAAGCCATCAAGATGCTGGGCACCAATGGCGGTGGTTTCTTCAATGCCAACTCGGCCCACCCCTATGAAAACCCGACTGCGCTGAGCAATTTGCTGGAGATGCTGGCGATTTTCCTGATCCCGGCGGCGTTGTGCTTTGCCTTCGGTCGCGAGGTCGGCGACCGGCGTCAGGGCTGGGCTGTGCTGGCGGCAATGACCGTGATTTTTGTCATTGCAGTCGTTGTCATCACGCCCGCCGAGCAGGCCGGCAATCCGTTGTTCAGCACCCTGGGCGTAGACCAGACGGCCAGCAGCTTGCAGTCCGGCGGCAACATGGAAGGCAAGGAAGTGCGTTATGGCATCAATGCCTCCAGTCTGTTTGCCGTGATCACAACCTCCGCCTCGTGTGGCGCGGTGAATTCCATGCACGATTCCTTCACGCCGCTGGGCGGCATGGTGCCGATGGTGATGATGCAGCTGGGCGAAGTGGTGTTCGGCGGCACTGGCACTGGGCTGTACGGCATGCTGGTCTTCGCCATCCTGGCGGTGTTCATTGCCGGCCTGATGATTGGCCGCACGCCGGAGTACCTGGGCAAGAAGATCGAAACGCATGAAATGAAACTGACCTCGATCGCCATTCTGGTGACGCCGATCGTGGTGCTGGTCGGTACAGCCATTGCCGTGCTGGCAACCGACGGCAAAGCCGGCATTGCCAACCCTGGCGCCCATGGCTTTTCCGAAATTCTCTACGCCTTTACTTCGGCGGCGAACAACAACGGCAGCGCCTTTGGCGGCCTATCGGCCAACACCCCGTTCTACAACTGGATGCTGGGCCTGGCCATGTGGTTCGGCCGCTTCGGCGTTATCGTGCCGGTGCTGGCCATTGCCGGCGCCCTGGCCGCCAAGAAACGCCTGCCCGTGACGGCAGGAACCATGCCAACCCATGGTCCGCTGTTTGTGACGCTGCTGATTGGCACCGTGCTGCTGGTGGGCCTGCTCAATTACGTGCCAGCGCTGGCGCTGGGCCCGGTGGTTGAGCATCTGATGCTGTGGCCTGGTCATTGAACCGCCGAACAATGTGGCCCCCACGCTCCGCACTGCGTGTCGTCACTTCCCCCCGAGGGGGCCGCAGTCGCCTTGGGGCGGCCCGGCGCCGACTAACTGAGTAAATGATATGAAAACGAATATTTCTCTAACGCTCTTCGATCCTGTGCTGCTTAAGCCAGCCATCAAGGCCTCTTTCACCAAGCTGAGCCCACGGGTGCAATGGCGCAACCCGGTGATGTTTGTCGTCTATATCGGCAGCATTCTGACGACCTTGCTGGGCCTGCAGGCGCTGCAGGGGCAGAGTGAGGCGCCCGTCGGCTTCATCTTTGCCGTGGCCCTGTGGCTGTGGTTTACCGTGCTGTTTGCCAACTTCGCCGAAGCACTGGCCGAAGGCCGCAGCAAGGCGCAGGCCGCTTCGCTGCGCAGCTTGAAGGAAAGCACCTGGGCCAAGAAATTCCAGGAGTCAGCCAACAACGTTTTTCATGGCACGACCTGGTTGCCCGAGCAGGCAGAAAACCTGCGCAAAGGTGATGTCGTGCTGGTTGAAACCGGCGACATGATTCCGCTCGACGGCGAGGTCATCGAAGGCGTGGCGTCGGTCGATGAGAGCGCCATCACCGGCGAATCGGCACCGGTGGTGCGCGAGTCGGGCGGCGACTTCTCGGCGGTGACCGGCGGCACCCGTGTGCTGTCCGACTGGCTGGTGGTGCGCATCACGGTCAATCCGGGCGAGTCGATTCTGGATCGCATGATCAGCATGGTCGAGGGCGCCAAACGCCAGAAGACACCGAATGAAATTGCACTGACCATTTTGCTGGTGGCCCTGACCATCGTGTTCCTGATCGTCACCGTCACGCTGTTGCCGTATTCCATTTTCAGCGTGGAAGCCGCCAAGGCCGGCACTGCGGTGAGCATCACGGCGCTGGTCGCCTTGCTGGTGTGCCTGATTCCCACCACCATCGGCGGATTGCTGTCCGCAGTGGGTGTGGCTGGCATGAGCCGCATGATGCAGGCCAATGTGATTGCCACCTCCGGCCGCGCGGTGGAAGCCGCTGGCGACGTGGATGTGCTGCTGCTCGACAAGACCGGCACCATCACCCACGGCAACCGCCAGGCCAGCGCCTTCCTGAGCGCACCGGGGGTGACACAGAACCAACTCGGCATCTGCGCCATGCAGGCTTCGCTGGCCGATGAGACACCCGAAGGACGCAGCATCGTCGCACTCGCGGAAAAACTTGGCTTTCTTCAACCTGTGGTGGGCTCCACCACAGAGGTAGCATTCACGGCCCAAACACGCATGAGCGGCATCGATCTGGCGCAAGCTGACGGCACCGTCCGTAACTTGCGCAAGGGTGCGGTAGATGCGATCCGAAAATACGTGGAAGCCCTGGGTGGCAAGGTCCCGGCAGAAGTCATCCGGGCGTCCGATGAGGTATCGCGCCGCGGCAGCACGCCGCTGGCGGTGGCCGATGGCATCACCGTGCTCGGTGTGGTGGAGCTGAAGGACATCGTCAAATCAGGCATCAAGGAACGCTTCGGCGAGTTGCGCCGCATGGGCATCAAGACGGTGATGATCACCGGCGACAACAAGCTGACGGCGGCGGCGATTGCAGCGGAAGCGGGCGTGGATGATTTTCTGGCCGAGGCCACACCGGAGGACAAGCTCAAGCTGATTCGCCAGTACCAGGCCGAAGGCCGCCTGGTGGCCATGACCGGTGACGGCACCAACGACGCACCGGCGCTGGCCCAGGCCGACGTAGCGGTGGCAATGAACAGTGGCACCCAGGCCGCCAAGGAAGCTGCCAACATGGTCGATCTGGATTCAAACCCGACCAAGCTGCTGGAGATTGTGGAAACCGGAAAGGCCTTGCTGATGACACGCGGCTCGCTCACCACCTTCTCGATTGCCAACGACGTGGCCAAGTATTTCGCCATCATCCCGGCGATTTTCGTGACCACCTATCCACAGCTGGCAGCACTGAATGTGATGCGCCTGGGCAGCCCGTCATCGGCCATTTTGTCGGCGGTTATTTTCAACGCGCTGATCATCATGTTCCTGATCCCGCTGGCGCTCAAGGGTGTCAAGTACCGGGCTATTGGGGCTGCCGTGCTGCTGCGCCGCAATCTGCTGATTTACGGCGTGGGCGGCTTGATCGTGCCTTTTATCGGCATCAAGGCAATCGACCTGTTGCTGGTCGCATTGCATCTGGCCTGAGCGAACCGTCTCCAGCAAGAAAATTAAAGGAATCATCATGAAAAACATTCTTCGTCCAGCACTCGTGCTGTTCTTCATCCTCACGCTGGTGACTGGCATCGCCTACCCCCTGGTGGTGACCGGCGTGGCGCAGTCCCTGTTTCCGGCGCAAGCCGGCGGCAGCTTGATCCTGAGTGGCGGCAAGCCGGTCGGCTCCAGCCTGATCGGCCAGAACTTCAGCGATCCCAAGCATTTCTGGGGCCGGCCTTCGGCCACAAGCCCCATGGCCTACAACGCCACGGCTTCCAGTGGCTCCAACCAGGGCCCGCTGAACCCGGCGTTGACGGACGCCGTCAAGGGCCGCATTGAAGCTTTGCGTGCCGCCGATCCGGGCAACACGGCAGCAGTGCCGGTTGACCTGGTCACAGCTTCCGCAAGCGGGCTGGACCCGCACATCAGCCCCGCTGCGGCCCGCTTTCAGGTGGCCCGCGTGGCCAAAGCACGCAGCTTGCCGACCGACAAGGTGCTGAGCCTCGTGGAGCAGCAGACCGAAACGCCGCTCCTGCCCTTTCTGGGGGAGTCCCAAGTCAATGTGCTTAGGCTCAATCTGGCGCTGGAGGCGCTTCATTGAAAGAAGTGATGGCTGGGTGATACTGCTGCCCACAGCAAGCTTTTAGAGACCCAATGACGATGGCATTGCATGGCAAATTTTCCAGACGCCCGGCCTGACCCGGACCAACTGCTCGACCAACTGCGCGGCGAGGAAGAACGCGCACGCGTGGGCAAGCTGCGCATTTACTTCGGTGCCGGCGCGGGCGTGGGCAAGACCTACGCCATGCTCAATGCCGCGCAGCGCGAGCGCCGGGCGGGACGGGAGGTGCTGGTCGGTGTGATCGAAACCCATGGCCGCAGCGAAACCGCCGAATTGCTGGCGGGCCTCCCGCAATTGCCGCTGCGCGAGGTGCCGTATCGCGGCCGCACCCTGTTTGAATTCGACCTGGACGCCGCACTGGCCGCCCATCCGACGTTGCTGCTGGTTGATGAACTGGCGCACAGCAATACCGAGGGCTCGCGCCACCCCAAGCGCTGGCAGGATGTGAAGGAATTGCTGGACGCGGGCATTGACGTCTGGAGCGCCCTCAATGTCCAGCATCTGGAAAGCCTCAATGCCACAGTGGGTGCCATTACCGGCATCCGCGTGCATGAGACCGTGCCCGACACCGTGCTGGACCGCGCAGACGAAATCATCCTGGTCGACATCACGCCCGACGAGCTGCTGGAACGGCTCAAGGCCGGTAAGGTCTACCTGCCGCAGCAGGCGGAACGCGCAGCGCAGAACTTTTTCCGCAAGGGCAACCTCATTGCCCTGCGCGAGATTGCCTTGCGCCGCACCGCAGAGCATGTCGAAGACGATGTGCGCAGCTACCGCATCGAGCAGTCGCAATCCAAGTCCGGCCAAGCCGTCGCCAAAGCGCCGGCCTGGAACACGTCCGGTGCGATCCTTGTGTGCGTCGGCCCCCATGAGGGCGCCGAGCATGCCGTGCGCAGTGCAGCCCGGCTGGCCGGTCAACTCAACGTGCGCTGGCATGCGG
>DATCIC010000302.1:0-9939 GCA_036508025.1 Rhodoferax sp.
GGAAGCCAAGCCGCACAAAGCAGCATCAGACCACTATGTCCTGCGGCTGTACGTTGCCGGACAGACGCTGAATTCCGTTCATGCCATCGCCAACATCAGAAAGATTTGCGAGGAAAATCTGCAAGGGCACTACGTGCTGGAGGTGATTGACCTGTACCAACAGCCGCAGCTGGCGCAGGACGATCAGATTATCGCCGTGCCAACGCTCATCAGGAAATTACCGCCTCCCTTGCGCCGCATTATTGGCGATATGTCGAACACCGAGCGCGTGCTGGTGGGGCTGGATTTTCTTAAACAAGCGTAATGCCTGACCAAGCCCTTACCCCAAAGCAAAGCCTGCTGGAGCTGAACGACCTGCGTGCCCGGCTGGGCGAGGCAGAAGAGACTTTACGCGCCATTCGCAGCGGCGAGGTGGACGCGCTCATGGTCGGGGGTGCGGGCGGCGAGCAGCTCTTCACGCTCAAGGGCGCCGATGTTTACCGGACACTGATCGAGGAGATGAGCGAAGGCGCGCTGACCATGACGGCGGAGGGCCTGATTTTGTACGCCAACCGGCGCTTTGCCGAGATGATCAAGACGCCGCTCGAAAAGGTGATCGGTGCCACGATCCACACCTGGATTGCGCCAGACAGTCAAGCGATTCTTCAATCACTGCTGAGAAAAGACGCAGACGAAAAACGCCGCGAGCAACTTGTATTGAGCGCCAGCGACGGAACACGGGTGCCGGTCTATCTTTCTGTGAGCAAGCTGCGCAACAACGTGCTGCCCGATGCGTTTTGTCTAGTGGCCACCGATCTGACCGAGCAGAAACGCACCGAGGCCATCGTCGCCGCCGCAACGTTAGCGCGGGAGTTGCTGGCGGCGGCCAACCAATCGCGCCGGGCGCTGCTGAGCGTGATCGAAGACCAGCAGCAGACCGAACTGACCCTGGCCCGCACCAACCGCGCACTCAGGACGCTGTCGGCGGTCAATGTGTTGCTGGTGCGGGCGGTGAGCGAGGGTGAACTGCTGCAGCCCGCCACGCGCATCATCGTGGAGCAGGGTGGCTATCGCATGGTCAGGGTCATCCTGGCCGACGACAACCCGGAAATGAGCCTCAGCGCCGCCGCCTGGGCTGGTGCCGGGGAGGACTTCTTTGCCGGTGAGCGCCCGACCTGGGACGACACGCAAGAGGGCCAGGTGCCGATCGCCCGGGCCATCCGCAGTGGCACGCCGCAGGTCTGCCGCGACATCGTGGCCGATCCTGGGTACGCGGTCTGGAGAGAATCCGCGTTGGCGCGCGGCTACGCATCGAACATCGGCCTACCCCTGTCCGACAGCCGCAGAACCTTCGGCGGCCTGAGCATTTATTCCACCGAGAAGGACGTTTTTGACGACGAGGAGGTCCGGCTGCTGACGGAATTGGCCAACGACCTGGCTTACGGCATCACCACCCTGCGCACCCGGGTCGAGCATGACCGCATCGCCCACGAGCAGCTCCACCATACGGAGATGCTGCGGCAGAGCCTGGAGGACTCCATCAAGGCCATCGCCAACACGGTGGAAATGCGCGATCCGTACACCGCCGGTCATCAGCGGCGCGTTGGGCAACTGGCCGTCGCCATCGCGCGGGAACTGGGCTTGCCGGAAGAAACGATTCGCGGCATCGAACTCGCTGCGAGCATTCACGACCTGGGGAAAATCAGCGTCCCGGCGGAAATTCTCTCCAAACCCGGCAAGCTGACGGCGATCGAACTGATGCTCCTCAAGACTCACGCCCAGGCCGGGTTTGACATTCTCAAAGCCATCAAATTTCCCTGGCCGATTGCCAGCATGGTGTTGCAACATCACGAACGATTGGACGGCTCGGGTTATCCGCAGGGACTCAAGGGTGAGCAAATCCTGCTGGAGTCGCGGATCATGGCGGTGGCGGACGTGGTCGAGGCCATGGCTTCGCATCGACCTTATCGGGCGGCACTGGGGATTGATGCTGCGCTACAGGAAATAGAACAGGGTCGGGGTACCGCCTTTGACACGGCGGTGGTCGATGCCTGCATCCGGCTTTTCGCGGAAAAACGGTTTGCGTTTTCAAGCTGACTCGTGCGCTGGCACTGATGAGCGACTGTCCAGTTTTGGTCGGCAGCGGGTGCAGGGGTCCTTGAAGTCATCACCACATTGCCGACAACCTGGCCGCAACTTTGAGTGTCCAGTTCGGAGCAAGCAGTTTCGATAGTTGTTGAGCCGCTGTGTAGCGGTTCTTGACGGTGGCATCTGCGTCGAACAGTTTTCCGGGTCTATACCGGCTTCAGACTGGTGGCGGTCTTACAACAATCAGGTCCGGCTACCCGAAAGCCGCCACTGGCAGGGCACGCATTATCCCGCTGCGACTCGGTTGCGTCCGGCATCCTTCGCTTGGTAGAGAGCCGTATCGGCCCTTTTTAATAGAGCCTCGCCACCGTTCTCGTGCTCAGGCACATCTGCAGCAATGCCAATGCTGATGGTGATCTTGCCGTGCAACGATTGGGCGTGCGGTATCTCCAACGCCGCCACGGCACGGCAGAGCGCATCTGCATACTTCACTGCCTTGTCCACATCAGTATCAGCAGTGATAACGGTGAACTCCTCACCGCCATACCGAGCGACCAGATCGCTCGGTCGCCTCGCGCTGCTTTGCAGTACGCTCGCAACTCGGGTCAGACAAACATCCCCAGCCTGATGACCATAGTGGTCGTTGTACTTCTTGAACCAGTCGATATCGATCATCAAGATCGCCAGCGGTTGCCCAGTGCGCTGGGCGCGCGCGCTTTCGGCAGCCAGTACCTCGTCAAAACGCCGCCGATTGGCTAGTCCGGTCAAGCCATCGGTGATCGACAACTCCGCCAATTTTTGGTTGGCTGCTTCCAGTTCAGCGGCGTAGTCTTGCAGCGCGAGGTTCTGTTGTTTCAGAACTTCGCGATTCTGTGCGAGCTCATGCTCGGCACGTTCCTGGTTCATTAGTGTCATACCCGAGGCGAGCAGCATGAGCGTAACGATGGATGCCAACAAGGTAGCCGTTTGGATCGGGCCTGTCACCTGTGAACTCAGGATTTCAATGCGCCCGCCGATGGCCTCAACAACCCGGTAGCCGATAACAATGACGAGCAGGAAAAACCCGACCATCAACAGGTACTGGCCGCGCCCGGCGGTTTTTCGATGCTGTCCGATCAGGGCGACCAAGATGAACAGACATTGCGAGATAAAGACCATGCTGCTGAGGATCGAGCGCGCCGCCGAATTGTCGAGCCAATAAGTAGAACCTATCACCACAACTGGAACCGGCGCCCAAGTCAGCCAGCGCGGTAGACGGCGCTGCTGAAATTCAGACAGGCCTGCAGCAAATAGCGTAAACGTCGCCGCCAACAGGGTGTTGCCGAGGGTTATCGTCCAAAAATTACCGAGCTGCGCGCGCAGGGCAGTCAGGAGGAAGGCCAGTGTGTGGGCCGTTAGTGCCCACGCCCAGATCCACAATGTGTGGCTACGCCGAAACGCGACTGCGGCAATGGAGAGCGCCAAGACGGCGCTGGTCAAAACAATCGCCGCCATCAATGTAGGCATACTCAGGCTCATATTGGCATTCTCACAGATTCACCCGCTTTGAATTTGACATTTGTCATCGGCGCATTTCGGATCTTGGGTTTATCCCCCGGTTTGAAAGCGATGCCCGCTGATTGTCAACCCGGCATGGTCATGTGATGCAACCTCGGCCAGCACGACCAGCGCCCGGAACTCAAAGAAGTTCGATACAGAGTTAAGGCCAACAGCGTAGTAAACCCCGTCGTCACCCAGATGACGCCCTGCTGCCGGGTGTGCTGCGATACTGCGGCCCATGAGTTCACACCCTTTCGACACGGCGCTCACTTTGACGCCAGACTTTGACGCGGCACCCGACCAATTTTTGGGGCAAACCAGCCCGGCCTGGTGGAATATGGTGGGGCCTTTCGGCGGCGTCACGGCGGCCATTGCCCTGAATGCCGTCATGACGCATCCCTCGCGTCTGGGCGATCCGGTGGCTTTGACCGTCAACTACAGCAACGGCCTGTTGCCGGGTGCTTTCAAAGTCGTGGCGACGCCGGTGCGAACCAATCGCTCGACCCAGCATTGGGTTCTTAGCTTGCGCCAAACCGATGCCAACGGAGTGGAGATTGTGGCCTTGACGGGCACCGCCATCACCGCCTTGCGGCGCGACACCTGGAGCGCCAGTGACCTGCCCTGCCCTGAAGTGCCGCGGCCCGAGACTTTGCTCCGCAACCCCGCGCCGCAGGGGGCGCTGGCCTGGTTTGCGCGCTACGACATGCGATCAATTACCGGTCCGCTACCTTCCAAATGGGACGGTGGTGCCGCCAGTGCCGACCCGCAGCAGGCCAGCCTGACGCAACTCTGGATTCGTGACGAGCCGCCGCGCCCGCTGGACTTCACGTCCTTGGTGGCCATGGCCGACGGGTTCTTCCCGCGCGTCTGGTTGCGCCGGGCGCTGCTGGTGCCCGCCGGCACGGTGTCGCTGACGGTCTATTTTCATGCCGCGCCCGAACAGCTGGCCGAGTCCGGCACCGGTTTCCTGCTGGCGCAGGCACGCGGGCAGGGCTATCGCAATGGTTTTTTTGATCAGGCCGGGCAACTCTGGAATGCCGCTGGCAGCTTGCTGGCTACCACGCATCAGCTCGTTTACTTCAAAGGATAATGCCCATCAACGGCAAACCGGTTTTTTCAAAAGTTTAAAGAAAATCGGGCTCTAGCCCCCGTCTGATATGTGTAAGTAGCTATTATTTTAGTAGCCAAATAATTCTTGGGAGAATTGAGCAGGCCTCAAAAAATAGGGCGATCCAGCCTCAATATTTTTACAAAGCAAGCGCTTGCCGAAAATAAATAATATGGGTATGCTTCGAGCCAATGACCGCTCTTGCCCCACCAATCCATTTCGAATCCGGATCACCGCAGGACCCTGCCCCCAAGCGCGCTCGCGGGCGCCCGCGCAAGACCGAGGACGAGCGCGACGACGGCAACCGGCGCCATCAGTTAGTCACGGCAGCCGCCCGGTTGTTTCGTGAAAAAGGTTTTGACGCCACCAGCACGCGCGACATTGCAGCAGCGGTCGGCATGCACAGCGGCTCGCCTTTTTATCATTTCAAAAGCAAGGACGCGCTGCTGCTGGCGGTGATGGAGGAGGGCATGCGCTCAGCCATTGCGCGCCAAGCCGATGCACTGCAGGGCGCAGCGCCAGCGGCAAGTGAACCCTTGGTGCAGATCCGGCGCCTGATCCGGGCCCACTTTGACACATTGCTGGGGCCGGGCAACGACTTCGTCCCCGTGATGCTGTATGAACACCGGTCCTTGAGTGAGCGTCAGCGTGCGTCGCTGGCCATGCTGCAAGTGGCCTACGAATCAGCCTGGACGCCGATGCTCGAAGCCCTGCACGCGAGCGGTCATTTGCGTGCACCGGTCAAGCTCGCAAGGCTGTTGATTCTGGGGGCGCTGAACTGGTCCGTGCAGTGGTTCGATGAAAAAAAAGGCGCGTCGCTGGATGAATTGAGCGATGCTGCCATGGCTTTATTTTTGAAGGAATCCTGATGAACTATCAATCTGTCTACGCGCCCGGCCTGTTTGCGGGTCAGGTGATCATGGTCACGGGCGGTGGCTCCGGTATTGGCCGCTGCGTGGCGCATGAAGTGGCGGCCCTGGGCGCGCATGCGGTGCTGATCGGGCGCAAGGCCGACAAGCTGCAAAGCGTGGTCGATGAAATCTACCAGGACGGTGGCGTCGCCAGTTTTCATGTCTGCGACATCCGCCAGGAAGCCACTGTCAAGCAGACGGTCGCGGCCGTGGTGGCCGCGCACGGGCGCATTGACGGCCTTGTGAACAACGCCGGTGGCCAGTACATGATGCCGCTGGAAGCCATCAGCGCCAAGGGCTGGGAGGCGGTGCTCAACACCAACCTGACCGGCGGCTTCTTGATGGCGCGCGAGTGTTTTGTGCAGTCCATGGCCCAGCACGGCGGGGCCGTCGTGAACATTGTGGCGGACATGTGGGGTTCCATGCCCGGCATGGGCCACAGCGGCGCGGCGCGCGCCGGCATGGTCAGCTTCACCGAGACAGCGGCGCTGGAATGGGCTGGCCGGGGTGTGCGCGTGAACGCAGTGGCACCTGGCTACATCGCATCGAGCGGCATGGACCATTACCCGCCCGAGATGGGGCCGATGCTGCGTGAGATGACGAAAACCATTCCTTTGGGACGCTTTGGCACCGAGGCCGAAGCCTCCGCCGGCATTGTATTTTTGCTCAGCCCGGCCGCCGCTTTCATCAGCGGCAGCACGCTGCGCATTGACGGCGCCCGCCCGCAGGTGCGCATGGGTTGGCCGATGCAAGTGGCGACCAAAGAGGCGTTGCAGCGCGAGGCCATCAAACCGTTCAACGGCTTTCACCGCGCCCAGATGCCCAAGGTGCTGTCAAGCTGAGCCGATCGTTGTGCAGGGCTGCTGTTTTGCTTTAACCCGCAGCGTACGCCGCTAGTTGCTGGTGCTGTTGTTTCATTCTAAAAATCTAGCTTGAAGGAAAACCATGTCGATGCCTGAGATTCTGGATGAAGATATCCGCCTGCTCGAAGACGCGGCGCGCCGTTTTGCTTTGAGCGAAATTGCCCCGCACATCAACGATTGGGAAGAAGCGGGTGAATTTCCGCGCCGCTTGTACCGCCAGGCCGCCGAGCTGGGTTGGCTGGCGCTGGGCTACCCCGAGGCCTTGGGTGGCGCGCCCAGCCCGTGGCACTTGCGCAATGCCATGACGGTCGCGCTAGCCCGTTTTGGCGGCAGCGGCGGCTTGATGGCCGGCCTGTTCAGCCACAACATTGGCTTGCCGCCGCTGATCCGCCACGGCAGTGCCGCCCTGCAGCAGGAGGTGGTGCCGCCGGTGCTGCGTGGTGAAAAAATTGCGGCGCTGGCCATCACCGAGCCTGGCGGGGGCACCGATGTGTCGGCGCTGCGTACCACAGCGCGGCTGGATGGCGACGAGTACGTGGTGGATGGGGAAAAGATATTTATCACCTCCGGCATGCGCGCTGACTGGTTCACGGTGGCGGTGCGTACCGATTTGAGGGACAAAGGCCCGGGCGGCATCTCGATGCTGATGGTGCCGGGCGATGCGCCTGGCTTGTCGCGCAGTCCCTTGAAAAAAATGGGTTGGCTGTGTTCCGACACAGCCCAACTGCGCTTCGACGGGGTGCGTGTGCCCGCCCGCTATCTGGTCGGCGAAGAAGGCGCAGGTTTCAAGATGATCCTGACCAACTTCAATGGCGAGCGTCTGTCCATGGCCGCCATGGCGCTGGGTTTTTCGGAATGCTGTTTTGATGAGGCGCTGGCCTGGGCGCGTCAGCGCAAGACCTTTGGCACCGCGCTGGTGGATCATCAAGTGATTCGCCACAAGCTGACGGACATGAAGATGCGCATCGAATCCACCCGCGCCTGGCTGAATGCGGTCTCAAGGCGGGCTGACTCGGGCGACAAGGCGGCCAAGGGCGCCGAGTGGGTGGCGCAGGTCTGCCTGTTGAAGAACCATGCAACGCAGACGATGCAGTTCTGCGCCGACCAGGGCGTGCAGATTTTGGGCGGCATGGGCTTCATGCGCGGCACCGCGTGCGAGCGCATCTACCGCGAGGTCAAGGTCATGATGATTGGCGGCGGCACCGAGGAAATCATGAAAGAGTTGGCCTCGCGTCAGCTTGGCCTGTGACAATCACCCCATGATCCAACGCATTGCCCTTGAGAAAGAAGTCGAGTTCGAAGAAGAATTCGCCACCGGACTGAAAAAAGTCTTTGAAGAGATGATTCTTTTCAACCAGGTGCTGGGCCTGAAGATCACATCGCTCAAACCGACCCAGGTCCGGGGGCGCATCGACATGAAGCCTGACTTGGTGGGCCACTTCAGTTTCAACCGGCTTCACGGCGGCGTTATCAGCGCTGGGCTGGACGCCATGGGCGGCCTGGCCGTGATGGCCGCCATTGGCGCACGCCACATGGACGAGACGCCCATGCAGCGCTTGCAGCGTTTTAGCAAGTTGGGCACCATCGATTTGCGCATTGACTATCTGCGCCCCGGCATTGGCGAGCACTTCGAGTTGCGCGCCGAGGTGATGCGCCTCGGTTCGCGCGTGGCCTCGACCCGCATGGAGTTTCTGGGCGCTGACGGCAAACTGCTGTCAACCGGCGCCGGGGCCTATATCGTCTCATAGTGACCTGCTCGCCCCGCAAAAAAGGCCACCCGCGGGTGGCCTTGCTTGATGGGAGAGGTCGTTACTTCTTGGCGGGCGCGGCATCCGTGATGTAGGGCCCGACCACCTTCCACTTGCCGTCCTGAATCTGCGACAGGCGCGACGCGTCGTTGCCCAGGCGCTTGGTGGGCGAGAAGGTGGCTGGCGCGCTGCCAAAGATATCAGTGGGAAGCGTCAGCGTGTCCATGACCTTGATGAAGCTGTCGGTGCTCAGGTTTTTGCCCGCTTTGGTGGCTGCATTGGCGAAGGTGTTGATGATCAGGTAACCATAGACCGAGAACACGGCCGGGTCCTCATTGAATTTGGTCTTGTACTTGTTGGCCCAGAAGCGAATCGGCTGTGAGGCCTCATCGGTGTAGGGGTTTTGCACGGTCATCATGGCGTACAGCCCGTCCATCGCTTTGCCGCCGAGTTTGTGGATCAGTTCGGTGTAGGCGGCACTGGAGCCCAGGAAAACGGGGTTGAAGCCGGTCTTGCGGGATTCACCGATGGTGCCGATGGTTTCGCGAATGATGGTGCCCAACACCACCATCTCACAGCCGGCCGCTTTCATCTTCGCCACCTGGGACGAAAAATCGGTCGCACCCCGCTTGAACGATGTTTTCTCGGCGTATCCCATGCTGAGGGTCTTCAGGCCGGCTTCGCCGCCGCGCATCACTTCCAGGCCGAAATCATCGTCCTGGTAAATGGTGCAGACCTTTTTGACGCCCTTGTCTTTCACCATTTGCGGCACGGCGCGACGCATCTGGTCGTAGTAGGTGGCGGCAAAAGAATACTTGAGCTTGTGGAACGGCTCATACATTTCACGTGCCGCTGTGATTGGGAAAAAGTTGATGACATTTTTCTCGAATTGGACCGGCATGGCGGCCATGTTCTGGGCCGTGCCAATATGGCCCATCATCATGAATATCTTGTCCTGATTCACCAGTTTCTGCGCTGCCAGCACGGCCTTCTTGGGGTCGTAGCCATCATCTTCAACCAGCAGCTTGAGCTTGCGGCCATTGACGCCACCGGTCTCGTTGATTTCATCGACTGCCAGCAGCATGCCCAGGCGCGCCTGTTTGCCAAAGCCGGCCAGCGGGCCCGACAAGTCCAGAATCGTGCCCAGCGTGATCTCGGTCGGGCTGACGCCTTGCTGGGCCATCGCGAGCGTGCTGGTCAGCGTCAGTGCCGCCAATACCGCTGTTGCTTTGTATGTCATGCCTTGTCTCCTTGTGGTAAATAAAAAAAATGGTCAGGAATGCGAATTGGACCTGTTGCATTCTTGATGTCACTCGATAAATGTCAAGTTGTCGTAAACCCGCAAGAGAAATATTGACGTTCAGCGGTACATGGCCTCAATCTGAGCTGCATATTTCTTTTCCACCAGCTTGCGTTTGAGCTTCATGGTGGGGGTCAGCTCTTCGTCTTCTGCCGTCAACTGATTTTCCAGCAGGAAGAATTTCTTGATCTGCTCGACCCGGGCGAACTTCTTGTTGACCCGGTCGATCTCAGACTGAATCAGCTGCTGCACTTCAGTGGACCGCGTCAGGCTGGCATAGTTGCTGAACGGCACGTCCTGGTCCTGGGCAAATTTTTCGACATTTTCCTGGTCGATCATGATGATCACGGTCAGAAAAGGACGGTTGTCGCCGATCACCACCGCATCGGTGATGTAGGGCGAG
>DATCIC010000303.1:0-16196 GCA_036508025.1 Rhodoferax sp.
TGCCATCACCAACTCTGGCGCCGATGCCAGCAGCGCGTTGACCTCTGCAATGAATGCTTGGGGCGAACCCAATTCGTAGCAGCGCTGGTTGGTTCTGGATACCTGCACCAATCCGACATCCTTCAGCACCGCAAGCAGGAACCCCGGTGAGTTGGTGGACTTGCTGGGGTAGATCGCCCGGAAGGTGGCCGAGGTGAGGTCATGGCCGTGGGCCTGGCTGTCGAGCACTTCCTGGATGCTTTGCTGCGCCACCCAATCGTCATTCCAGAAGCCGCCGCCATCGTTGGCGATGACCTGGAACTGGATCTCCCCTTCGGTATTGCAGCCGATGTTGTAGGTCAGCGTGGACTTGCTTGAGAGCGACGGGCAGGATGCGGTTTTGAGAATGCGTATAGCGTCAGCCGGATTGTTTTCTGGGTCGGTATTTGGTTCGGTATTCATGGTGATTTCCTTTGTGTGTAATGGAGTGAAGTGATCGAGGCCAAAGTGGCTTCTTTCACATAAGGTGGTCGAAAAGGCGCAACCCAAATAGGGCTGACAGTGGGGGGGCAGGGGGAGGCAGTAAGACCGGCTGCTGCTATGCGCCGATGAACCACCAAATGAAGGCAACGATCGCGGCCCAGGCGGCGGCATAAATGGCAATGAAAATGGTGGCCCCAACCAACATGACGCCCAGCCACAGCAGCGCAGCAGGTGCAATCATTCCCAGCAGGCCACCCAGGAAGAAGCCCTTGAGGCCATAGAAGGACGCGGCCACCAATGCGCCCACGACGATGCAGATCACAATCGGTATGCGCAGTTTGCGGAAATAGCTGGAAACATCGGTGATGCCGAGCTTGAGCAGCAGTGCATGGAAAGCCAGATTGACCGTGCTTGAATGGGCAGTGGTCCAAATTGGCAGCACTTCAGCAAGGTGGACTTTGCGACCTGATGATTGTTTTTTCGATCGTGGTGCCATGCTCAGACGCCGCCCGTTACGGCGTACTTTTTGCACATCGCCAGCAGATCAGGATCAACGCCTTCGGTCTTCGGGATGAAAACTTCAACGCCAAAGCCGTCGTCACTGAGGATGAACACCATCTCGTAGTACCCGGCGTGTTCATCTACGAGTTCAAAAGATGGCGTGAAACCAGCGTGGCCGAACTTGATACCACTGAAGCGGTTGACCAGAATGTGGAACCCTATCTGACGACTGAGTGTGTCCAGGCGGTCACCGGGTTGCACGATCAAAAAATAGCCCAGTTCATCCGGGTCATAGGGGTAGTCTTCGCTGAGTTCCCGAACGGTCTTCTCGATCAGGTGGCGCAGTTCTGGATCGGCAACATTGGCGGCATCAAGAGGATCACGAATGACGAGCATTTGTGGCCTCCGTGGTGGTGCAGGGATTTGAGCAACCGCATACCGTGCCGCGCCTGTTGGTACGACGTATGGCTTGAGCGGTGAATCTGGATATGTACATAAACGTGATTTCCTTTCAGGCAAAAAAAAGCCCACTCACCGAAATGGTGGGCAGGCTTGGGGTTGGGTTTGAAGGGGTACTGGGGGACTGGTGTTGCTATCTGTTATGGCGCTGTTTAAGGGTCAATGCCGTGGCGTAAAGGGCCGTGGCAAGGGCGATGATCGTTACCGTCTTGAGGGCCAATGACAACACCGTGACCCATGCGGACAGGGCTCCTAATTTGATGAGCGCCGTGGCTATGGCTGCGGCGGCCAGGAAGGGAATGAACATGGGGATCCTTTCGGGGTTGGTGGTGGGCAAAGAAAAAGCGCCCTGGACGGTGAGGTCGAGGGCGCTTGTGGGGGATAAGGTGCGCCGCGAGTGCGAGAATGCAATAACTAAAAAATGGCCAAAAGGGGATGAGATGCTTTTGAAGTCTGCGGATGACAAATCCAAACGGGTGGCATTGCTTGAAGAACTCCAACGTTCCCAGTTGCTAGATGCTCATCAGAAGAATTGGTTGCGCGAAGAGTTGATGCGGTTTACTAAGGGCCTTCAGGGGGAGCGTGAATCTGCCCATTACCTTGATCACTACTTCAAGGATGGAGAAAACCATGTCGTTTTGCACGACTTGCGTTTTGTGATTGATGGTGAGGTTACCCAGATTGACCATCTGATCATCAACCGAACCGGACACATATATCTGCTTGAAACCAAGAATTACGCTTGCAACTTGGTCATCAATGACCATGGTGAGTTCACTGCAGAGTATGGAAACGCACGGTTTGGGGTCCCGTCACCCATGGAGCAAAGCCGCCGTCATGAACGTGTGCTTGCCAGACTGTTGGAGCGCCTGGATATTGGGGGGCGTACCCAAAAGCTACCGGATTTCCATCACGTCGTCATGTTGCACCCCAAAGCCAC
Organism: Rhodoferax sp.; assembly: GCA_036508025.1. Lineage (GTDB taxonomy): Bacteria > Pseudomonadota > Gammaproteobacteria > Burkholderiales > Burkholderiaceae_C > Rhodoferax. Next base: position 2,363 of record DATCIC010000303.1, read on the forward strand.
AATTACGCGCCCACCTGCGACTGTTCTTGATACGAGCGACGTCATCAAGGCTGATCAATTTCCGACTTGGCATCAAAGCTTTGTGAGCAAGATTGGTGTCGGTGGGATATTCAAGGCTGGGTTGAATATGCGCAGTTTGGACACCGTCAAGGAGTGGGGCGAAAAGCTGATGCGGCAACACCGTCCAGCGGATTTGCTGGCATTGCCTGAGTTCATGCGTCCCCGCAAGCCTGCCAAAGTTGCAGCGCCGAGGCCAACAACATCAATTCAGAATATTGAGGGCGTTGAGTTACCTATTCAGCCTGCCGGGAACGTTCAAACTTGGCCGATTGCTGCGGGTAAGCCAGCTGAAGAGCCTCCCGCGAAAAAGTTGATTTGCGCCCATTGCGGAACCAAGATCAGTTTTGCCGAGGGCAAGTTTTGCTGGAACAACGAAAAGCGGTTTGGCGGCTTGCAGTACTGCCGGGAGCATCAGGCGGCAGGGGGGCGGTAATACACAGACAGGCAGCCAGCCGGTGATACCCATGAAGCTATGGCAATGTGGGAGCGTTCGCGCATCAAAAACGTGACCCGTAGGCGTTGCGCAGCGCTTAAATGACTGAAGGATGATATGACTGAATTGCTCAAGCTAAGCACACAGCAAATTGGCAAGCTCGGTGAATTTCTCGTTCAATACCGTTTGCTCGAAGTTGGGGTTGAATCGGCACACCTTACTACCGATGCTGGTATTGATTTGGTCGCGTATTCGCACCGCCGAAAGGAGGCAATTACGATTCAGGTGAAAACCAATCTCAAGGCCAAACCAGGTGGTGGAAAGGGCAAACTAGCCCTTGATTGGTGGATGCCCGAAAATTCACCTGCTGCTCTGTTTGCCCTCGTTGATGTATCTGAAAAACGTATCTGGATATTTACCCGAGAAGAAATGAAAGCGAACGCGCAGCAGAAGCCAGAAGGGCGTCTTCATTTTTATATCCATACCGATCAAAATGTGAAGCGCCGCAAAGATGCGCCTGCCGCTTCATTGCATGATTTTGAGGTGTTCCTTCTGGAAAACCGAATAGGAAGTCTGTTCTAGACCGCCCATAGCCTGATTGCGAACGCTCTCAACGTCCCCCTGACGTATTTATATTGTGAAGGCGACCATATTGCCGCGTTGCTACTGGCGCTGCACCGGCTCAGTTCAAAGGAGCGTGACATGACCCTGCGCAAGTTCATGGGGCAGTTGGCGGCAGACTGAAGTCACCCTGCGGACAGGGCGCCCAATTTGATGGGTGCCGTGGCGATGGCTGCTGCGGCGAGGAAGGGTATGAGCATAGGGTATCCTTTTGGGTTGGTGGCGGCAAAGAAAAAGCCCCGAGGATTTCTCCAGGGGGCTCTTGGGGGAGGCGTCAGTTGCGCTAATCTTTCTTACGAACCTTCTTGCTGGCTGCAGCATTGATGGCAGCAGCAATTCGTTCGCCAACTGCTTTGGCCACAGGTGGAGGAAAAGCGTTTCCAACTTGACGATAGGCTGATGTTTTCTTACCCGCGATTTGCCAGCTATCAGGAAAGCCTTGAATCCTTGCAGCCATCCTCACTGTCAACTTTGGCATGCCTACAAAAGATTTTTCGGGTGGTGCATCAGCCAACCCATGACCATCGACACTTAAGGCTTCCCATGCCTTCTTTGCACGAGTCGGGCCAAGGTCTGGGCCACCGTGCTTTTTCGAGCCACCAACTAGGGTAGGGCCGATGGCTTGCGCCTTCGTCCGCCACAGCTTTGCTCCTTTCCATCCATCAGCAGCCATAAGGTCATACAAAACATCGCCGACCATGGTCGCTTTTATTAGCCCTGGTTCGGGCCAGCTAAAGTGGCGAGCAACGCTGCGTTTCAGACCTACCAGAATCGACCGTGGCCGAAGTTGTGGCACACCAAAGTCGCTGGCCTGCAACAGCTTCCAGTCTGCCTCGTAACCCAGCTTGTGAAGTGTGGCAATCACATTGGCTCTGTACTCGGCAAACTTCGGGTCGAGTAGGCCTCGGACGTTTTCAAGCATTACTGCTGTAGGCTGGGACTCTTCAACTAGTCTTATCGCCTCGGGAAACATATCTCGCTCGTCATCTGCGCCAAGCTGCTTACCTGCGTGTGAGAATGGTGGGCAGGGAACACCACCGGCAACCAGATCAATCCCCTTTATATGCATGGCGGTGTACTGCCGGACATCCCCTTCAACGACACGCCATTGAGGGCGATTCAAACGTAGCGTAGTGCAAGCAGCGGCTTCATATTCGACAAGGTCGATGTGTTCAAAGCCAGCCTGCTCTAGACCGAGTGCCTGACCGCCACCACCTGCGCAAATTTCAATTGAGTTCATATCGTGGGTGTCTCAGTTCTTTTCGTTCGGTTGATTTGATGCTGCATTGCTTCGATGATGAAGTCCGTCAGTGTTTTGTCCGAGGCAAGGGCCACGGCTTTCCACTCTTTCCTGACTCTTGCAGGAACTAAGACATTCACTCGTACAAGCTCCCCTGCTACACGGGTACCGCTCAAGGTGCTGACAACGGTTCCAGCTGTCTGTGAAATCATATAGGTTTCTCCTGTATATAAGAACAGTATATCAATGAGTACATCCTCAAATGAGTAAATGAGTATCTTTTGTTGTGACCCTCGCAAAAAATAGTTTGTAACTGTGTCCGGCATGTGTTCGGCGGCGTCCGGCACTTGACATTTGTCGTCCGGCGGAATATGCTTAAACTTTCAATTAACAGGAGAGTTTATGAATACAACCATCCCGCTCTGGAAGAATGATGCGATCGGCGCTTCAAAGCGAGTCGCACACTACCTAGCCACTCAGGTTGGCGAGGGCTCGAAATTTGAGAAGTCAACGCTTCGGATAATTGTCCCTGACACAGAGCAAGTTGACAGGCGTATGCGAGACCTTCGAAAGGTTGGTTGGAAGATCAGAAACTACAAAGATAAGGCAACTTTGAAGCCCAACGAGCTTTACATCGAACGCATCGGCGACGCGATATGGGAGGATGGTTACAAATGGCCGACAGAAGGGTTGACCGCTGGGAAGCGGCGAAAGGTCCTCGATCGCGATGGCCCACGATGCATGGTCTGCGGGATTGACTTCGGCGCCGAGTATCCCGACCGGCCCGGAGTTAAGGCACGTCCGACCATCGGTCATATCACGCCCAAGGAGCGGGGCGGGACGGATGACTTGGACAATCTGCGCCCTGAGTGCCAAATATGCAACGAGGTGGCACGCAACCTGACTGACCCTGGTGTCGACGTGGAACTGCTCAAACGGCGCGTCCTTGAACTCGGCCGGGAAGAAAGGAAACAACTTGCGCAATGGATCCTGGTCGGGAAACGTACCTATTCAACAGTAGAGAGACTTTGGATTCAATACAACCAACTGCCGGGCCCCTCCCGTGAACTCGTACGCGATACGTTGAGCAGTGCTCTCTGATCTGCCCTCCAGCAACGTCCACGGCACGTGGTGACCAGCCCCGGTTGTCGGCAGTGCTGAGGCGTTTTTGATTGACGGTATGCTCGCCTCAGGAAACGGGTCGCGACTGGCGATGACAGAAACTGCGCGGAAGCGGCTACTGCCTTCATCTAAGAATTGGATCTGGAAGATGACCGACGTCATGTCACCACAGCAGCGATCTGAACTCATGGCCCGAATTCGTGGCACGCGAAATGAGTCGACCGAGATGGCCTTAGCACGACTTCTCCGAGCGGCTCATCTGTCAGGATGGCGTAGACACAGTCGCATCAGCTGGCAGGCTGAGCATCTGTCACCGTCACTGCGGAAGATACTGCTGAAGAACAATTTTCGCGCAAGCGTCGTTCCTGATTTTATGTTCCGAGAAAGACGGACGGTCCTCTTTATCGATGGTTGCTTCTGGCATTCTTGTCCGCAGCATGGGACAGTCCCTTCCTCTAACGTCGACTACTGGGGACCCAAGCTGCTTCGGAATCGCAATAGGGACCGCTTTGTCGATGCTGCTCTTTGCCACCTTGGTTGGACCGTTCTGCGGGTTTGGGAGCATGAACTCAAGCAGCCGGAACGATTGACAAATTGGCTATTACGTCAGTTGAATCCAGGGTGAATGGTGGCAACAACGGAATGCGTTTACCCCATCTCACTCAGGCCACATCCCCACGGCATTCCGAAGACACACCCTGCAGCACCAGGTCGCCACCCACAACGTTCCCTGCAAAATCAGTGATGGTCACCTCATGGCCGCACTGGACGCACCAGACGTTGGCCAGCAGTAGCTTCTTGGCGTGGGCTGGCACTGTGGCACATGGCTTGGCAGCAGGGGCAGTGAATTTGGGGATGGACTCAACGTTCATGGTTTAGTCGTGTGAATGCAATCTTCTCATGGCAAGACTTCGCATCTTGGGCAGGTTTCGTCTTTACGTCGATAGCTTGCGACCGAGGATGGTTTCGACGGCCTCCATTTTGGATTTCATTCGGCTATTTGTACCTGCCCGATAGTCGATCTTGATTTGCGAGCTTATACGTGGGCAATCGCCCTCAAGAGCTTTGAAACAGTCAGTGACAACTGCCATGACCTCAGCCCAATCGCCCTCGATGATCGTACCCATTGGTGTCAATTGGTACGACAAGCCACTCCTGTCGATGACATCAAGTATGCGAGCCACATAGGGGCTCTTGCTTTCCTCTTTGGTGGACGGCGTCATGGAAAATTCGAGCAGCACCATTGTTTTTTGCCTTTTCTGGTTAGAAGTTTGAAGTATGCCGTCAACAATGAGTGATCCAACTGACACCTAGATATTAGGCCGGTGAGGGCGTCACCTGGACGCTTTAGCGAATCGGGCCAATTCGGTGTCTGCCGTCTCCATGTGCGTCAAGAACCAGTCTCCCAGGAGTTCCTCCAGATCGGACTTAACCAGGTTTTCATTGGCAATTTTGAGTGAAATGATGTTGAGCCTGGCAAGCATTTCCAGATGTTCCTGCGTGTGGACTTTGAGTTTAGGGTAATGAAGGCGGCGCATCATTTCTTCTTCGTGCGAGAGATGTGTGCGCATGTACTGGAAAAGTCGCATGGCGGATATGACCTGCCCTTCATGGGACGTGGCCGCTAGGACATAGGCGGCCCGTTTGAACAATTCTCGGTGTTGTTCGTCAATCGCCTGATCACCGATCTTGTATCGGTCCCTCCATTCGATGCGCGTCGAGAAATGGTGGATTTCAGACTCCACCCAATCGCGCGCGCTGGCATAGTCTTCAAAGACCTGACTTTTTACCCCGGCATCAAGATAGCAATTCAAAAATTCTGGCGCCATCAATGCGCCATCTTCGACGTCGGGTGCAAAAACAAGGGCAACAACCGGCCTAATTTCCGGATTTTCATATCTCAATTTGAGATAGTTAGCAAAATTCTGTTTGGCTGCCGGTGGCATGAACGCGCTTTGTTGGAAGGTGACGATCTGGCCCCATAGGCCCTGTCGCGCCAGCCTCTGAGTGAATTCGTTTATGGTTGCGGGGATTTCTTCCACAAGTTCCTTAAACGGTCCTCTTGCCGTCGTATGCAGAATGCGCCCTTTAACGCGGTACTCGACTTGATCGTGTACCTTGCCCGGTATAGTCGCTATGGCCTCCGACGAACCTGTTTTAAAGCTCATGGTTCAATTGTCTCCTCAATGACATGACTGCCATTGTGAATCAACCCAGATTAATTCTCATGCGGGGAATTATCGATGTGACTGCATAACGAAGCGGCAGACAGGCTGTCCTTTACATCCAGCTCCAAATCGCCACGAGAATTTGACGCCCTGGCAAAGCATTAAGAAGCCTCCAGTGGTGTTTGAAATCCAGCGTTTGGGAATAGCTCTGCTTCATTGCTGCTCACTCCCGATTGGCACAGGAATGCCTTGGCGCAACCATTCGACCACCGCTACCTCTGGCTCACTCTGTTGCCACCGCTGGTCATTCCAGAGATCCCTTGCCACTTCATCGCGCTGTTCTCGGTGCAGTCTCGGCCATTGCGCATGCAGGCGGGCAGAGCACCTTGCGACCCATTCATTTGTATCCATTTCGGCATCTCCAAAGATAAACACTGTTGTTTCGTACAGTATACGAAATTTGGAGGAAAAGTAAACGGGTGCCCAGATCGATAATTCCACTTTGATTTGGAGTCGATATGGCCGTGCGTTGCAGTAGCATGGCGCCCTTTGTATAGATCACAAAAACAGCAATGGCGGATGTCACGTACCGATTGGTGGTTTGCGGGCTCGTTCAGGGCGTTTTTTACCGTGGTTCAATGGCTTCTCGAGCCAACGCCCTGGGTTTGAGGGGCTGGGTGCGAAACCGCCTGGATGGCTCGGTGGAGGCAGTGGTGCAGGGAGAGGCCACCGAGGTGAAGCGCATGGTCGAATGGGCTAGGCGTGGCCCATCAAATGCCGTCGTCACATCGGTGGACATCTTTCCGAGTGAAGGTGCCTTCGTTGGTTTTCAACAGCGCGAATCCACCTGAACACCGCAGTCACCCATAGCCCCGTCAGCATCGGTTGATATGCATACTGTTTCCGCCGATACGGATTTGACCAGTGGTGCCAGTGAGGTTGTTGACTACTCAAAAAATCTAGAGCAGAATTTGTTCGTAACCGAGTCTTTATCCTCGGTGAAGGAGCCCCATACATGACAATGGACCACACTTACGCTCACACCTGACTGACGGTTTGCCGTCATGACGCTTCCCATACTTGAGGAAGCACCTAGAAGGGCTAGGGTTCGTTATGAGCTCTGCCCTTTTTCATTGTGTCTGCCGTCCTGCTAGCCCGACCTGCCGTTGCGCGGCCCAAGGAAGTACCACAGCAGCAGACCCAGAACGGGCAGCAACACTACCGCGATTATCCAGATCAATTTTTTTTCGTTGGATACCGCGCTTTGGAAAATGTTGAGAATGGCCCAAATGTCCCCAGCGAGTACCAGCACGCCAAAAAGTCCGTTGTATCCAAAGTTCATCATTCCAAGTCCCTTTTGCTTACGGCCCAAGTCGTCAATACGTGAGCCTCAGGCAATGTAGCTTGAATACGCCTGTTGCGCCAAGTTAACCTGAAAGATGCACTTCATTCCTCTATCAGGCCTTCTTTTTTGACTTAGCAGGCACCGCCGCCGCCACGTGCGCCACAGGTGCCTTGCCGTCGGCTTCAGTTGCAACGCCTGAGCCTTCCTTCAGTGCTTCTTCAAATTCAGCCAACTCCTTGCCAATTGAAGCATATTTCTTGGACTTAGCTCTGTTGTCGGTCCAGTTGAGGACAGCCGCTTCCAGGTCTTCCTTGAAATGAGCCAGTGCTGATTCCTTGACGGATTTGGGTGCCGTGCCGGACCAGAGGTCAATTAGGTCTGACAGGCCATTGTCAAAGTCTTCGAAGGTTTTAAGGTGGATCCATTGGCCGCTTTTGTCAAACATTTCTTCTTTCGGTACTTGCAAGGGTTGCAGTTTAGCGGGGCGAATCAAGGAATCACTGGCTCCAGCCCGCCCACTACTGCCTTGATGCAACTGATATACACCTTGTTCTCGGCAAGCCCAGTACGTGCAGGGGAACCACAAGCTGCATCGGAACGACCTTTACATCAGGATTGCTTTAGCCGCTCAACAATGTTGCTTACCAAGACTTCGGGATGCAGCCCTGCGCCAAGAACTGTATTGCAGCTTGGACACAGATATAAGCCGACTTGGGTCACGTTCTGGCTGTGCTCTGAAATATCGGCCACTTCGAACTTCACCGTCGAAACAGGCGCTTCGCATTTTGGACATTTGGCATCGTGATGCATGGTAAGTCCTCCAGTTAAATAGGTGCGTCGATTGTTGCACCAAGGCCGATAGAAGGCTAGCGGGGCGATCAGCCGAATCGGAGTGGTCCAATTGGGCTATCCGTGCTTGCCAATCAGGGAATCACGACACTGGCAACAGCACCGACGGCTTTGGCTGTGACCTTGACCCCGGTGGCAACCGAACATTTCTCAGGCAGTCGTGCGCGATTTGGAGTTTCCCCTCCCGCCCCTCGAAGTTCAACACCAAATCGTGGCCGAAATCGAGGGCTACCAAAAAATCATCGACGGTGCCCGGCAGGTGCTGGACAACTACAAACCGGTCATTGCCATACAGGCTGACTGGCCGCTCGTAGACCTTGGGAAGCTGTGCTCCTTGGGTGGTGCAATCACTACCGATGTAGATTTGTCTCTCCCATACTTCGGCGCTGACAGCATTGAATCAAACAGCGGCAGGTTATTGAAGACAGAAACAGCTCAAAGTCAACGGGTTAATGGTCCGGTCTATGCGTTTTCCGGGCAACGATTGCTGTACAGCAAGATTCGTCCCTACCTCAACAAATTGACAGTCGTTGATATGCAGGGCTATTGCAGCTCCGACATGTATCCCCTTGTCCCCGACTCATCCCAGATAGAAATCCCGTATTTGGCTACCTACATGCTTTCCAAGGCATTTAACGATGGCATCCGCGGGCATTACGAACGCGCGAGCATCCCCAAGATCAATCGAGCGCAGTTGTTCTCCACAGAAATCCCCCTCCCCGATCTGGCCACCCAACGCGCCATCGTCGCCGAAATCGAGGCCGAGCAAGCCCTGGTGACTGCAAACCGTGAACTCATCCGCCGCATGGAAGCCAAGGTCAAAGCCGCCATAGACCGGGTGTGGGGGGACGCGAGCTAATGTAGACGATACGCTGCCTTTCTACTAGACCAATGCAGTTGAGGACTTCCTACCACTTTGTAAGTTTTTGCCCACACGATGCCTTGAACTCGGCCGGTACAGAAGGATTGATCGCGTCAATCGATTACAAATTGGTATTGGACTGTTGTACTGTTTGAACAGCCGTAATGAATTCATTAATTTATCGTGTCTTGTATGGTTGTGCTGTATAAGCTTATGGTTGTACAATGGTGAAAACTGAGGAAAGTCCATATGCACACCTTTACGAAATCAGGCGCCCTAAAGTTCATCCAGTATGCAATCGATAAGGGTCTCGTCAAATCCAATACTGGCGTAGGTTGGAGGAGCGCTTTTGGGAGGATCTTTGAGGATCTTGCCGCAGATGGCTCACTTGATGACGTTGATATTTCGTCAGAAGTTTTGCGTTACAACAACCGCCACCCTGGAGTGCTTTCGCCAGATTCGTTAAAACAGTATGAAAAACGTGTTATCTACGTAACTCAAGAATTCCGAAAATATCTTGAGAACCCAACGGGATACAAAGGCGTTCAGGGGCGTCCACAGTCAGTTTCTAAGGTGAGTGCGAAAAAGACCGTTTCCGACGTAAAGCAAATCGCTACTCCTCACGCTAGTCCCACTGCTACTGAAATTGTGGCAACAAAGCAAATAACAAGCGCGGTTACCGAAACGAGTTTGATGATGCCGTTTCCTCTGCGCCCTAGCTTTTTAGCTCAGATCATTATTCCACGTGACCTAAGCAAGGATGAAGCCAATCGGTTGTGTAATTTCATCCAGGCGCTGGCACACGAGCCAACCACAATATGAGCGATTCCAAAGGCGAAGAGCCAGACATGCAACTGTCTAGCCCTTCAATCCAATCAAGTCCTGCACGGACGGCTCAGCCTGTGAGCTTGGACAAGCAGAAGGGACAGGTGATGAAAAAAACCATCAGAAGAACCTAACTGCAGGAGGTCAAGATTGGCATTGACCTCCCTGATTCTATCAATAATGGGCAAACGGTCGGTCGCCCATTTCCATATTCAAACCTTTGATCCGGTTTTCCCAATCAAGGAATCACTGCACCAGCGACCGCACCTACGGCCTTGGCAGTCACCTTGACCCCGGTGGCAACCACGGTGACCGCAGCATCAGCAACCGCCACTACGGCACACGCTTGCAGGGTCAGAGCAATGATGACACCTATGACCAAGCGAAAGGCGTTCTTCAAAGGTAGCTCCGTTTGACGAGAGGCCTGTTCATTCGAATCGTCTAGTCGATCTTGACTATTGTGTTGCCAACAGCTCCACCGTGAACACCAAAGCCGCGTTCGCTGGAATGAGGCCACCACCAGCACCAGCACTGCCATAAGCCAGGGAGCTTGGAATGATAAGAGTGCGCGTTCCGCCAACCTTCATGCCAACAACGCCCTGATCCCACCCTGCTATCACTTGCCCAGAACCCAATTTGAACGAGAACGGTGTCTTGCCAACTGACGAAGCGAACTGTGTGCCATGGAAATTGGCTTCTGATGCGCTGTACAACCAGCCTGTGTAGTTCACCGTCACGGTGTTGCCCGCAGCAGCAGTGGTACCGGTACCAACGGCGGTGTCTGTGATCTGCAGCGCTATCGGTCCAGTGGAAGCAGGAGTGACAGGAGGGGCATCATTGCCGCAACCGCTCAAAAGTAAGCCGAGGGCCAATGCCGTTGCTGCCAGGATTTTTTTCATCTCAATATGCTTTCCGTAATAGTCGTCGATGGTCCCCCGAACCAATTAGGAACATCCAGCGGTCGGGTATCCTTACCAAAAATCAATTGGGAGGATTGCCGGAATGGATGATGATGAGAAGGTACGCAGAAATCTGGTTGTGGTCAGCGCAGTCATACTGGTTTCGGCATGGCTTGACATTCCGTTTTCCGCACTTATTGAGAAGCTCGTAGGCCAGAAATATCCGAGTCCTGACATTTTTAGGATATGGATTTTGGGTTTTGCCGTCATGATCTATACGGGTGTCCGTTACAGGTTTTCATCGGAAGGCGCGCAATATAGTTCTGAGATTCAAGGCGAGTTACAGCGCATGCGGGAGGCCTTGACTTATGTCGAAGTACAGAAGCAGGCTGATGCGTACTCAAAAACAGGTCGTGAGCCAACAGTTTTTGGAGGGAAGCTCAGTGAATTTGCCGAGACGCGTCGAGCAGAAACTGATAATGGTTCAGAACTGGGGGATTGGGGCCGTCCTCAAATGCAGTTAACCGTCTATGAGCACCGCGTTGATCCATGGAGTTTTTCTATGTCGGCGAGCTTTGTGTGGCTGATGGGGGATCGGCGGATGACGTCAACTGGTAACTCAGTGATTGATGTGAAAATAAAAGGTTTTTACAGATGGTTGATTGAGTTACAGGCGAGACTTCAAACTTGGGGATACTCTGCGAGTTCCATCAAATACTTGGTTCCTGTATTGTTGTCGTTGTGTGCCGTGTCAACCATTTGCTTCAAAGTGTTGCAGGCATATCTCGCGACAGGCTGACCCAGCGACGGCACTGTACGCACCAGACGTTAGACAGCAGTAGCTTCTTGGCGTGGGCAGGAACCTTGGCACATAGCTTGGTAGTAGGGCCGGTGAATTTGGTGAGGTGGATAATTCGGCAACGACGTGGAGAAAAGATGCCGATTTACGAATATGCCTGTGGTGACTGCGGAAACGAGTTCGAAGCCCTTGTGCGTTCTGACACGACCCCGGAATGCCCGAGCTGTCACTCAATAAAGCTTGACAAATTGCTTTCTGTATTTGCAACCACAGCCGCGTCAGGGCGTGATGCACCGGTTATGGCAGGCCCATGTGGCGGATGTCCAAATGCGGGCGGGCCAGAATCCTGTGCCTTTAACCACTAGATTTAGCAAAGCGCACTGGGCAAGTTGGTGGTCTGCAATGGAGAGCAGCGAAGTTCGGCAGTGCGGCGATAGGAGTTGATTGTCACAGTCAGCAATCGGGCAAGCCAATTGCGTAAGTTCGGTCACTGTAAGCGTCACCCCCCAAACTCAACCACCCTAGCCACTTTACCGCTGCACTCCGAGCAAAAGCCAGACAACAGCAAGTCGCCACCCACAATAGACCCGGTGTAATCGGTAATAGTGACACCACGGCCACAATGACTGCACCAGACATTTGCCAATATCAGCCGCTTACCTTCGTCTGGAACTGCTGCCCACAGCTTGACGGCAGGGTCTTCGGTGAACTTCGGTATTGAGTCGGTGGGCATGGGAATGAGTTTAGCGGTCAGAATGGCGGCTTCAATCAAGCCAACCGACTGCAAAGCCAGCCAACTCAGCCATGAATTTTTCTGATGTCATCAAATCCCTGAATCAGGCTTCAGCTTTTGATCTGTATCGCATGCGTGCAGCCATTGACCGTGTCATTGACGATCCCAAGTGGCTCCAGGCAATCCAGGCAAGGCTGCAGGTTGGCCAAGAAGTGTCGTATTTCAGCGTTCAGTCTAATGCCCTCAAACATGCCAAAGTACTGGAGCTACGCAGAACACAGGCTGTTTTGCGGGATATGGAGGATGCCCAGAGTTGGATCATTTCCTACGCTGCCATTAACCTCGACGGTGCAGACGTACAGATTCGGGAACATCAGCCGCAGGGATTAGGCCGCAACGAGGTCGCAATTGGCGAAACAGTTGGATTCCTCGACCGCGATCAGCAACAACGAACGGGTAAGGTAATTCGCTTGAACGACAAGACGGTGACGCTGCAATGCGGCAATTCACAGTGGCGGGTTGCTTACAGCTTCCTGCATCGGGTGGTCGACTCAGTAGGGCTGATGCACGACGTGATTGAAATTAGCGGCCAATGGACAGCGGAGAATGACCAATTGACATGACAGGTGGGCCGCCCAAAGCCTTCGTACATACACCCACGCCCCGCCCACCGAACCAATGCAGAACTGAATGGGTCCCAATAGACCAATCCAGACAAGAAAAAAGCACCAAGGCTTTTGACCTAAGTGCTTGATTCGTTTCTTATTTTTGGCTCCTCGACCTGGGCTCGAACCAGGGACCTACGGATTAACAGGCGGTACTCGGAATGCCCCGCCAGCCCGCATAAACCGTCACTTTCAGAAAATATCTGTCTAATATTTTTTGTGAATTGTATATAGGTCTAGCTATGGAGATACCGGTATTTCGGGTCTGAAACTACTGGATATTAGACAGCAGCGATGCGCCTTTTTCAGTGAGCCATCCGCTTCGTAAAGTGACGCCGTAATCAATCAAGCCGCGCCCTACTGCCCGCTCCACGGCGCAGGCACAAACTTTCTCGGGTTGCCCGGTACGCTGCTGCAGCAAGTCTTCTGGCCAGCCGATGCTGTAGCCAGTCTTTTTACTGTCATCGTAGGCCTGCAGCACCTGCAGGTCTGTGATGTCCTTCGTCGCCATCAGCCCATCACCACTTGGTTGGCCACCGCCGTCTCGCGCCAGCGCTGCTTGACGTAGATTTCGGTCGTGGTCTTGTCTTCATGGCCACAGAGCTGCTGGATCTGCTCGATCGGGATACCGGCCTGCCACATGTCGGTGGCGCCCTTGCCCTTGAGGTCGCGAAAGCCAAATGACGGCATCGGCTCCATGCCCTTGGCCTTGCGCGCTTTGTTGACCTTACCAATGCTGCGCTTGAGCATGGCGCTCAGGCCGTCGTAGCTGTAGGCGTTGCCGTCGCGCGTTCGGATGATGGGCTGGCGCAGCTTGGGCACGTCGCCCAGGCTGGCCCGGATCAGTCTATCCAGCTCGGCCGGCGTGGCGATCTTCATCCACTTGCCGGTCTTGCCCTGGCGAAAGTGCAGTTTGCGCTGCTTGTCCTCGGTCAGCAGGATCTCGGTGGTCCAGCTGATGATGTCGCTCTCGGGCCGCTGCAGCGTGCGGTAGGTCAGCTCCATCATCAGGCGTACAGACGTGTGCGCCAGGGCCCACACGTCGCGGTATTCGTCATGCGTGACGTAGCGGTCGCGCTTGGCTTCGGGGTTGCGCTTGATGCCGCTGGCTCGCAGGCAGGGATTGATCTTGAGGCCTGGCACCTTGCCGGTGCGGATCAGCCAGCTGATGCAGCTGCTCAAGGCCGCTTTTTCTCGGTTGGCCGGCACCGGG
>DATCIC010000304.1:0-2264 GCA_036508025.1 Rhodoferax sp.
GCGCGCGCGCAAGCCAGCGCGCCAGCCAAACCACCGATGCCGCCCCCAACAATCAATGCTTTTTCAATCATACGGGTCTGCCTTTATCTCAGCTTTGCAATGACCGACGTCGGCAACACGGCCATGATTCTTGCCACCACGCTCCACGGCCAGCGCGGCACGGTGGCCCGTTCGACCTGGCGCTCAATCAAATCCACCAGCAATTTGCCGCCGCGTTCGACCCCGATCACAAACGGGCGACTTTTGGCACCGCGATTGATCGGCGTGTCAATAAAACCCGGTGACAGCGTGGTGACAACAATCGGGCTGCTGTACGTCTCGGCCCGCAGCGACTCCAGATAAGTGGTGACTGCCGCCTTGGAGGCCCCATAAACGCCCCCAGCGGGCATGCCGCGAAAGGCCGCCACCGAGCTGATGCCGACCAGATGGCCGTGACCCTGTTCCCTGAAGTGATACATGGCCGCGTCCACCGTGGCCATGAAGCCGATGACGTTGGTGTTGATGGTGTCGCGCACCCGCTCAAACGGCAGTTTGCCAATGGTGCCATGGTGGCCAATGCCCGCATTGGCCACCACGATGTCCAGCGAACCCAATTGCGCGCGGGCTTGGGCAAACACCTGGGCTACCGACACCTCGTCGGTCACATCCAGTGCTGCCACAAATTCGGCAGTCCCACCACTGGCTTGCAACTCGGTCTGCAACGCCTTGAGCACATCCAGGCGGCGGGCGGTGAGCGCCAGCCGGTAGCCGCGCCGAGAGAATTCGATTGCCATCTGGCGCCCGAGGCCGGACGAGGCGCCGGTGATGAACACACTTTTGGCAGCGCCTTGTTGCTTATGCCTGCCATCCCGTTTTTGATGAGTCATAGTTGGTATTCGCTGCTGAGTCGCGGTAGGGAGAGAAAACCAGGCGATTGTGCATGGCTTTGCAGGGACTTTAACCCACTGACTGTCCGTCTTATACGCATGCTTTGCGAGCATTCAGCTCTACCGCTATCCTGCAGTTTTTTGGAGCTTGACCATGAAACGGCTGACAGCACAAGACTTTGACCAGGAACTGCTGATTTTGTTTGATGCCTACGTGCACGGCACCATTGACCGGCGCGGCTTTCTGGAAGGGGCGAAAAAATTTGCCGTAGCCGGCATGACCGCAGGCATGCTGCTCGCTGCGCTAAGCCCGAATTTTGCGCAGGCACAGCAAGTGTCTCCGCACGACAAGCGACTCAAGACCGAACGCGTGCAATACCCCTCCGCTACGGGCTACGGCACGGTCAACGGCTACCTGGCCCGCCCAGTCAATGCCAGCAGCCCACTGCCTGGCATCCTGGTGGTGCACGAAAATCGGGGCCTCAACCCGCACATCGAGGACATCGCGCGGCGTCTGGCACTGGACGGCTACATGGCCTTGGCGCCGGACGCGCTGACGCCGCTGGGCGGCTACCCGGGCGATGAAGACAAGGCGCGCGAACTGTTTGCCAAGCTCGATCAAAGCAAAACCCGCGAAGATTTTTTGGCTGGCGCGCGCTACCTGAAAAGCCGTGCCGACTGCAACGGAAAACTCGGTACCGTGGGCTTTTGCTGGGGCGGCGGCGTGGCGCATGTACTGTCCACCCACCTGCCCGAGCTGGATGCTGCGGTGTCTTTCTATGGCAACCATCCGCCCGCCGAAGACGCGGCCAAAGTCAAAGCCCCGCTGCTGATTCACTTTGCTGGTATCGACGAACGTATCAATGCCTCCTGGCCCGCGTATGAAGCCGCACTGAAGGCCGCCGGGGTGCACTACACAGCCTATCAGTACCCCGGCACCCAGCACGGTTTCAACAACGACACCACGCCGCGCTTTGACGCCGCCAGCGCCACGCTGGCCTGGCAACGTACCATGGCGTTCTGCAACAAAACCCTGCGGAGTTAAGCCCCGGCAAGGCTACCCGGCCATTCGCCAAGCGCTAGCGCGCGCCCATGGGCATGCCTGAGGAGAAGCCGGTGAGCAGCGCGTGAAACGCCGCAGTTTCTCCCACATCCATTCATCAATCAACAAGTCGCGCAAGTGCAGCATCACTTTCCGGAGAACAGTGTTGTCCTGTTTTGCAGGGCTCCCACAGTATTTTCCAATCCAGGTATGAGCCCAATACTGTTTAGTTAGACGCATTAGTGATACCATTTCGCCATGTTCATTTTCGGGAGTGAATATGGCGAGGACTAAGGCTCAGTTGTCTGCTGGTGCTCGATTGGCAGACTATTTGACGGTTGGCTTTCTGGCGATGC
>DATCIC010000305.1:0-4855 GCA_036508025.1 Rhodoferax sp.
TGGTGCTTGCGGCGCTGTTGCCTGGGCTGGCTGCTTATTGGCTTTATGGCTGGTCACAAAAAATACTGGGTGCCAGTCGAGTCGCCGTGACGCTTTACCTGACTTCGCTGTTTGCCGCATTGGCGGCTTGGGGCGTGCTCAACGAGCCGCTGGGCTGGCACCATCTCGCCGGGGCGGCCCTGATTTTGCCGGGTGTTTATCTGGTGAGCTGCACG
Source organism: Rhodoferax sp. (assembly GCA_036508025.1). Lineage (GTDB taxonomy): Bacteria > Pseudomonadota > Gammaproteobacteria > Burkholderiales > Burkholderiaceae_C > Rhodoferax. The sequence goes on from DATCIC010000305.1 coordinate 216, forward strand.
GCGAGTGCGCCGACCCGTGGCCAGACTGCCGTCCAAGTCAGCTGAGCAGATAGCCAAGACGTTTTTCATTTTGTGTGTCAAATAGTCCTCTAGCCCCCGTCAATATTTGGCAAGTAGCTATAAAAAACATAGTTACTCAGGTGCTCGGCATTGTCCCGTCGCTTTTCACGAACACCCTGACCCGCCGCACGTTGCTTTGCGCGGTACGTAAGCTATAGTGCTCTTGGCGATTACGCTCACGCACCTGATACAGCAAATAGGTGGCATGTAAGGTGGATCGCAATCCCCGCCGGGGACAGGAACGAGTTGGATGGTTTGATTAACTGGAGGGAACTATGAAGACACATGACAAACCGGTCAAAGTGGAGCAAGTCGCATGCGAGATCTGCTTGAAGGAAGTGCCCCTAAGCGAAGCCATCGTTCCTGAAGCGACGGACTACGTGGCGCACTTTTGCGGCCTGGAGTGCTATCAAAACTGGAAGAACCAGCGCGGAAAGGTCGATGATCCAGTCGAAAAGTCTCACTCATGAGATGGTTCTTCAAGGGCTGCATCTCAATTGGACGGTAGCCGTTCTCTGCAGCGCGTTGCCTCGGCGTCCGCTGGACTCGAACTTATGAACCCTATTTCCCTCAATTCCGATTTCGACAACATTCCGGAGGGCTTCCGGCCGGTCCAGGTCGGTGGCCATTTCATGGCCCATAACGGCCCGCTGTACGGCAAGTGGACGGGCCAGCGCCTGCTGCTGGGGTTTCGTGTGCAAGAGCGGCATACCAACCCGCTCAAGATCTGCCACGGCGGCATGATGGCCACATTTGCCGACATGCTGATTCCCTGTGCGTCGATGTACCAGGTTGATATGGATCGCCGCTTTTTGCCCACCATCAGCCTGCAGATTGACTACATGGGCGCGACCGCCTTGGGTGCATGGGTGCAGGGTGAGGCAGATGTGCTTCGTACCACGCGCAACATGCTGTTCGGCCAGGGACTGGTGAGCGCCGATGGCCAACCGGTCTTGCGCGTAAGTGGCATCTTCAAGATGGGGCAACTGATCGGTGACGGTAAGGCCACTGATCCGCTGGGTTTGAAGTAGACAAACCGGTAGAGTGTTGGGGACAGAGCTTGTTCGCTTCGCGTAACTGCGGTTTGTCCTGCAAACTTAAGAATGGTCATGCCGGTGATGAATATCCGGGAAGTGCGGGTGGCTGTGCTGCAGGGTGCCGTGCCAGTGCGGGTGCTCATGTCGCTCCGTCAGGTGCAACCAGAGCCCCGCGGCCATGAGCAGACCGGCGCCCCAGAACAAGGGCGATGTGCTCTCACCGAACACGCCAATGGCGATGCCTGCCCCCATGAAGGGCGCCGCGCCGAAGTAAGCGCCGGTGCGCGCCGCCCCCAGGCCGCGCAGAGCCAGAACGAACAGCGTCAAGCTGATGCCGTAGCCCAGAAAACCAATCAGCAGGACCGGCCCCACCACGCGCCACGCCGGTAGCGTTTGACCCAGTGCCAACGCCAATCCGATGTTGACCACCGCCGCGACGATTCCTTTCAGGCCCGCAATAAACAAGGCGTCCGAGTTGGAAACCTGGCGCGTCAGGTTGTTGTCCAGTGCCCAGCACAGGCAGGCACCCACAATAAACGCAGCCCCCGCGCCGCCATGGTTTGTGCCGGCCGCAGGACCGGGCCAGGACAACAAAAGCCCGCCCGCCACAATCAGCGCCATACCCAATACCACGCGCCGGTCGGCGTTTTCTTTGAAGACGAACCAGGCCAGTAGCGCCGTCAACACGCCCTCCAGGTTAAGCAGCAGGGATGCCGATGCCGCGCTGGTGCTGGCCAGACCCAGCATCAGCAAGGTCGGCCCCACCACGCCGCCACAGCCGATGGCGGCTAACAGCCACGGCCATTCGCGGCGCGCCAGGCCAGGACTGTGCCAACCGTAGTCGCGCAGAATGCGCAAGCCCAGCAAGCCCAGCAAGCCGACGCCACTGCCCAAATACAGCAAGCCCGCCAGCAGCAGGGCCGACATGTCGCCGACGAATTGCTTGGCCAAGGGCGTACTGGCCCCAAACAGGGCAGCGGCCGCCAGTGCGGCCATCACGGCGCTGGATCCCTTGTGCGTTTTCACTTTGATGTACCTTGCCTCGGTTGTATCAGAAACCACGATTTGCTATATAAATAATAGCTGTATGTGAATATTCTACGGGGGCTACAGGCCAATTTTGTATAAACTTTGACCGAATGCCGGTGGCGGGGGTGAATGGGTGGTGTGCTCTACATGACCAGTATCTCCCTTCATTCGCCCCTCGTCGTGCCGCTTAAACAGGATGCAACCATCGTCGGCCTGGTCGGCTTGGCCCACGCCAGTTCCCATTTTTCCCACCTGTTGCTGGCACCGCTGTTTCCGGTGTTCATGACTGAGTTTGGTTTGATCTACGCCGAGCTGGGATTGCTGATGAGCACGGGGCTACAGCCTGATTTAATCAAAAATAGGCCGGAATTACCCGGCCTATTTTCGTTAGCGCAAGGTGCGCGGCTTACTTGATGTCAACGCCATAGAACACGTGGGTGCCAAACGGGCTGATCTTGAAGTCGATGACTTCGTTGCGCACCGGCTTCAGGGCAACGGCGTGGGCTATGGTGAACCAGGGGGCCTGTTGCTTGAAGATCACCTGGGCTTGTTCATACAGTTTGGTGCGCTCGGTCTGGTTGGAGGTGATCTTGGCCTTCTGGATCAAGTCCTCGAACGGCTGGTAGCAGAACTTGGCAACATTGGAGCCATTGCTCTTGGCAGAGGTGCAGCCCAGCAAGGTGTTGAGGAAGTTGTCCGGGTCGCCGTTGTCACCGGTCCAACCGAACATGCCCATCTGGTGTTCGCCAGCCTGCATGCGCTTGCGGTATTCACCCCATTCAAAGCTCTTGATCTCGGCCTTGACTCCCACTTTGGCCAGGTCGGCTTGCATCAGCTCGGCAATCCGGCGCGCATTGGGGTTGTAGGGGCGCTGTACCGGCATGGCCCACAGGTCGGTGCTGAAGCCGTCCGGGTAACCCGCGGCCGCCAGCATTTTCTTGGCGGCTGCCGGATCAAAAGCGTCGTCCTTGATGGACTTGTTGTAAGACCACATGGTCGGCGGGATCGGGTTGATGGCCGGGATGCCGGTGCTCAAATAAACCGCTGAAATGATGGCCTTTTTATCGATCGCCATATTGATGGCTTTGCGCACGCGCACATCATCAAACGGTTTCCTGGTTGTGTTGTAGGCCAGGTAGCCAATGTTCAGGCCGGGCTGCTCCAGTACCTTGATGTCGGGATTTTTGCGCATGGCGTCCAGGTCTGCCGGGTTGGGGTAGGGCATGACATGGCATTCGCCTTTTTGCAGCTTGGCCCAGCGCACCGAGGCGTCGGGGGTGATGGCAAAAATCAAATCGTCAATCTTGGCCTTACCAGCCCAATACTGCGGGAACGCCTTGTAGCGGATCAGTGCGTCTTTCTGGTACTGCACCAGCGAGAACGGGCCGGTGCCAACCGGTTCCTGGTCGAGCTTTTCAGGCGTGCCGGCTTTGAGCATGGCAATCGCATATTCCTTGGACTGCACGCCGTTGTGCGGCATCGCCATATCGGCCAGGAATGGGGCTTCAGGATGATTCAGCACGATCTTGACCGTGTACGCGTCCACCTTGTCGACCGACTTGAGCAGCTTGGGCATGCCCATGTCGTCAAAGTAAGAGTGGTTGGAACTGGTGACCTTGAAGTAGGGGTCAGCTTGCTTCCACTGGCGCTCGATGGAGAAAATGAAGTCGTCGGCGTTGAAGTCGCGCGTTGGCTTGAAGTTTTTGTTGGACTGCCATTTCACGCCTTGGCGCAGGTGAAAGGTGTATTCCGTGCCGTCTTTGGAAATGTCCCACTTTTCCGCCAGGGCGGGCAAGACCTTGGTGCCGCCACGCTCAAACTGCACCGGCGTGTCATAGATCTGGACCCCGGCATCAAACGAGGTGCCGGTAGTGTTAACGCCCGGGTAGAAGTTTTCCGGGCTTCCTTCCGAGCAATACACCAGCGTCTTGGCCGCGGCGGGCGCCAACGCCAACAAGGCGGGCAATGCGATCGCGCACAGCACAGCAGGCTTGAGGCCGAATTTTCGGCGTGCGCTTGATTTTGAACAGGTCATCTTGTGGACTCCTTCGGGGTTAATGCTGCTCAGCAGCGGGTTGGATAAATTGCTCGGCCTCGTGGCACGCCACCTGGCGGCCAGCCAGTTCGCGCAACAGCGGACGCTCAGCATGACAGTGTGCCACCACGTTGGGGCAGCGGGTTGAAAACACACAGCCGCTGGGTGGGTTCAAAGGCGAGGGCAACTCACCCGTGAGCACGATACGTTTGTGCGCCGTGCCGCTGCCAATGATGCCCGGTGTAGAGGCCAGCAATGCTTGCGTGTAGGGATGCAGCGGCTGCGCGAAGATGGTTTTTTTCTCGCCTTGTTCGACCGCGTGGCCCAGGTACATCACCAGCAGATCGTGGGCAATGTGGCGCACCACGCCCAGGTCGTGCGAGATAAACAGGTAGGCCAGGCCCAGCTCTTGTTGCAAGTCGGCCAGCAGGTTGAGCACCTGGGCCTGAATCGAGACATCCAGCGCTGACACCGGCTCG
>DATCIC010000306.1:0-6766 GCA_036508025.1 Rhodoferax sp.
CTGCTCTTCAGCCAGGGCACTGAGAATGGCAGTGGTAGGCAATTATTTGTCGCGCAATTCCCGGCGCAGGATTTTGCCAACCGGGGTTTTGGGCAGTTCTGCGCGGAACTCGATGACCTTGGGCCGCTTGTAGCCGGTGAGATTTTCTTTGCAGTAGGCCCGCACCTGCTCTTCGGTTAAGCCGGGGTCTTTTTTGACAATCACCAGCTTGACCGCCTCGCCGGTCTTGGCGTCTGGCACGCCGACGCAGGCACATTCCAGCACCCCTTTGAGTTGGGACACCAGGTCCTCCAGCTCGGTGGGGTACACATTGAAGCCGCTGACCAGAATCATGTCCTTCTTGCGGTCCACGATTCTGAAGAAGCCGCGCTCGTCCATCACGCCGATGTCGCCGGACCTGAAATAGCCGTCGGCGGTCATGACGTCAGCCGTCTCATCGGGGCGCTGCCAGTAACCGGCCATCACCTGCGGGCCCTTGATGGCAATCTCGCCGGATTGACCGATCGGCACTTCATGGCCATCGTCATCGAGCAGTTTCAGATAGGTGCTTGAAATCGGCACACCAATCGTGCCCGAGTACTCGGTGACGGTGACCGGGTTGGAGGTGACCACCGGCGAGGTCTCGCTCAGGCCATAGCCCTCGGCAATGGCACTGCCGGTTTTCTCGAACCAGAGTTTGGCCACCGCACTCTGTACCGCCGTCCCGCCGCCTACGGACGCCACCAGACTGTGCCAGTCGACCTTGTTGAAATCGGGATGATTGGCCAGGCCGTTGAACAAGGTATTGACCGCCGGGAACACATGGATTTTGTGTTTGGCCAGTTCAGCCAGTGTGGCCACCATGTCGCGCGGATTCGGAATCAGGATCAGTTTGCCGCCCAAGCGCATCGACAGCATCATGCCCACCGTAAACGCGAAGATGTGGTACAGCGGCAAGGCGCAGACCGATGTGATCTGCTCGTTGGCGGGGATCTTCTTCAGCGCAGGCTCATTCCAGGCCTCGACCTGCAACAAGTTGGCCACCAGGTTGCGATGCAGCAGCACCGCGCCCTTGGAGACGCCAGTGGTGCCCCCGGTGTATTGCAGCACCGCCACATCGTCTGGCTTGAGTGTTACTTTTTTGAGTGTCCCCGCACTGCCCTTGGCGATGGCAGCATTGAAGCGCACAGCGCTAGGCAGCGAAAAAGCAGGCACCAGCTTTTTCTTGCTGCGCACCACATAGTTGACCAGGGCGCCTTTAAGCAGGCCCAGTTGGTCGCCCATCGCGCACATGACGATGTGCTTGACCGGTGTCGCGGCCACACATTTTTCAAGGGTCGAAGCAAAATTTTCAAGAATGACAATGGCTTTGGCGCCCGAGTCCTTGAGTTGGTGCTCCAGCTCGCGTGCGGTGTACAGCGGGTTGACATTGACCAGGACATAGCCGGCACGGAAAATGCCGGCCACCACGACCGGATACTGCAGCACATTGGGCATCATCACCGCTACCCGATCGCCTTTGACCAGTCCCAGACCTTGCAGGTAAACCCCAAACGCAAGACTCAGGCTATCGACCTGCTGGTAACTCTGCGCCTTGCCCATGAAGCTGTAGGCGGTGCGGTCGGCGTACTTCTTGAAGCTCTCCTCCATCATCCCCACAACTGACGAGTACTGGCCCGGGTCAATGTCCGCGGGTACACCTTTGGGGTAGCTGCTAAGCCAAATACGGTCGGTCATTGTGATGTTTCCTCAAGGTTGACAAAAGGGCTCATTCTCGCGTGAACACCCTTGTCAACGTGAGGGTGTTTCCCCTAATCTACAAAGGAAAAAGTGGGCTCAGCTGACAGAGCTGGCCCACTTTGACAGCTTGGGGACAGAGCTGACTCACAACGCGCGAGCTGCGGTCTGTCCCGAAAAATATCAGGATTTCAGTGCGATCAGCACTTCATCGAGCATCTTCTTGGCGTCGCCAAACAACATGCGATTGTTGTCTTTGTAGAACAGGGGATTATCCACCCCGGCGTAGCCCGATGCCATGCTGCGCTTCATGACGATCGAGGTCTTGGCCTTCCAGACTTCAAGCACCGGCATACCGGCAATCGGGCTGGTCGGGTCGTCCTGGGCGCCGGGGTTCACGATGTCGTTGGCACCGATCACCATCACCACATCGGTCTTGGGGAAGTCGTCGTTGAGCTCATCCATTTCGAAGACGATGTCATAGGGCACTTTGGCTTCAGCCAGCAGCACGTTCATGTGGCCTGGCATGCGCCCGGCCACCGGGTGAATGCCAAATCGCACATTGACGCCCTTTTCACGCAGAAATTTTGTGATTTCATACACCGTGTGCTGGGCCTGCGCCACCGCCATGCCGTAGCCGGGGACGATCACCACGCTCTTGGCTTCGCGCAGCAGTTCAGCCGTTTCGACGCTGCTGATCGGCGTCACTTCACCGGCCGGTTGCGCCGCGCCAGCCGCCGCCTTCGGTTTGGCACTGGCAGTACCGAAACCGCCCGCGATCACGCTGATGAAACTGCGGGCCATCGCCTTGCACATGATGTAGGACAGGATGGCACCACTGGAGCCCACCAAGGCACCGATGACGATCAGCAGGTCGTTGGAGAGCATGAAGCCGGTCGCCGCTGCGGCCCAGCCCGAGTAGCTATTGAGCATGGACACCACCACCGGCATGTCGGCGCCGCCGATGGCCATCACCATGTGGATACCAAACAGCAGGGCGATCACCGCCATCACGATCAGCGGCAGCATGCCGTCAGCAATGGTATGGGCATTGATGAACTCGCGCCCAAAGTAGATCACGACCAGGAGGCCTGCCAGGTTCATCCAGTGCCGTCCTGGCAACAACAGGGGGTTGCCACCGATGCGTCCGGAGAGCTTGCCAAAGGCAATGATCGAGCCGGAGAACGTGATGGCACCGATCAGGATGCCAATGTAGATTTCGATCTTGTGGATCGATTCTTCAGCCGAAGACAAGTGGATGCTTTGGCCATCCACCAGATGGAAGGACGCCGTCGGGTCGATGAAAGTGGCAACACCGACCAGCATCGCGGCCAGACCGACCATGCTGTGCATCAGTGCCACCAACTCGGGCATCTGCGTCATTTGCACGGTGCGTGCGGCATACAGGCCGATGGCGGCACCAATCAGCATGGCGCCGATGATCCACGGGATACCGGCGGCGGTGACTTGCGGGCCAAAAACGGTCGCCAGCACGGCGATGGTCATGCCGACCATGCCGTAGAGGTTGCCGCGCAAGGCGGTTTGCTGGTTGGACAAGCCCCCCAGGCTCAAGATAAAAAGAATCGTCGCTCCAATATAGGAGACCGTTGCCAAGCTTGCAGACATCAATCGTCTCCCTTATTTACGGAACATGGCCAGCATGCGCTGGGTGACGGCAAAGCCGCCGAACATATTGATCGCCGTGAGCACGAGCGCCGCTGCAGCCACCCAGCTGATCAAGCCATTGGGTCGATCGGCTGCGCCGATCCACGGTGATACCTGCACCAGCGCGCCAATCGCGATGATGCTGCTGATGGCGTTGGTCACGCTCATCAGTGGCGTGTGCAAGGCGGGCTTGACGTTCCAGACCACCATGTAGCCAACAAAACAGGCCAGGATGAACACCGTGAAATGCGACAGAAATGCCGCCGGTGCGCTCGCGCCAATGAGCCAGAACACGGCCGCAGCCACACCAAACATGATCGCCATGCTGCTGCCGGAAGACGGTTCGCTGCTTTGGCCATGTCCACCCTTGGGCTTGGCCACCACGGCAGCCGGTTTGGCCGCAACGGCGGCGGGCGCCGCCACCTTGGGCGCCGGTGCCGGCCAGGTGATGCTGCCATCCTTGGTAACGGTCAGGCCGCGGATGGCCTCATCTGCCATGTTGACGTTGATGATGCCGTCTTTGGTCTTGCACAGCTCCTCGGTGAGGCGAAACAGGTTGGAGGCGTACAGCGTGGACGACTGCTTGGCCAGGCGCGAGACCAGGTCGGTGTAGCCGACGATGGTCACGCCGTGCCTGACCACCGCCTCACCCGGTACGGTCAACTCGCAGTTGCCGCCCTGCTCGGCGGCCATGTCGACGATCACGCTGCCGGGCTTCATGCTCTTGACCATCTCGGCCGTGATGAGCTTGGGCGCTGGCCTGCCAGGGATCAGCGCGGTGGTGATGATGATGTCTACATCTTTGGCTTGTTTGGCATACATCTCACGCTGGGCCTGCTGGAAGCCCTCGCTCATGACCTTGGCGTAGCCGCCCCCGCCTGAGCCCTCTTCGACATAGTCGACCTTGACGAATTCACCACCCAGCGACACGACCTGGTCGGCCACTTCGGCACGGGTGTCATTGGCACGAACGATGGCACCCAGGCTGGCTGCGGTGCCAATTGCGGCCAGTCCGGCAACGCCAGCACCGGCAATAAAGACCTTGGCCGGCGGCACCTTGCCCGCAGCCGTGATCTGACCGCTGAAGAAGCGGCCAAAAGCGTTGGCGGCCTCAATGACGGCGCGGTAGCCGGCGACACCGGCCTGGGAGGTCAGCGCGTCCATCTTCTGGGCGCGGCTGAGCGTACGCGGCAGCGCGTCGATGGCCAGCACGGTCACCTTCTTGGCGGCGAGCTGCTGCATCAATTCGGGGTTTTGCGCCGGCCAGATGAAGCTGACCAAGGCCTGGCCTTCATGCATCAGCGCGACTTCGTCCGGGGTCGGACCACGCACCTTGAACACAATATCGGATGCTGCCCAGAGTGCGGCGGCCCCGGTGATGACTTCTGCGCCCGCAGCGCGGTAAACCTCGTCGCTGCAATTGGCGGCGTCGCCCGCGCCGGATTCAACGGCGACGGTGAAACCCAGCTTGATCAGCTTTTCCACCGCTTCGGGCACCGTGGCGACGCGCTTTTCACCGGGAAAAACTTCGCGCGGTACGCCGATGCGTTGCGGTGACTTGGATGTTGCAAGGTTAACGGCCGCCGGGGAAGTTCCCGGTGCCGTCGCGTTAGGTACGCCAGTTTGCATAAAGCGACTCCTCAAATTGTGATTTTCAACGACGAATCCGGCGCCTGTCCGGCGGCACAAACCGCCGCAAACGCTGCGCCCATGAGCTTAACTTAGTTTGCGCCCGTTACCGGCCAGGCAAAGCATGACTTGAATCAATGACTGGGCAGTTTCTGCGCCGACCTTTGAGGCGTAGGGCAGAATCCTGCCATGACTACTCGCTGGAAACCCAACGTCACCGTCGCCGCCGTCATTGAGCAGGATGGACGCTTTCTGCTGGTCGAAGAACACACCGCCGACGGGCTGCGCCTGAACAATCCGGCCGGCCACCTGGACTATGGTGAAAGCCCTGAGCAGGCCTGCACGCGTGAAACGCTGGAAGAAACGACTTATGCTTTTTCTCCCACGGCGCTGGTCGGGGTTTACCTGTCGCGCCAGCAGCCGACCAACCAGGCAGAAATCACCTACATGCGCTTCGCCTTTTGCGGCGAGCTCGGTGCCCCCGACCCGACGCGCACGCTCGATTTCGGCATTGTGCGCACGCTCTGGCTGACGCTGGCAGAAATCCAGGCCAGCCACGCCCGCCTGCGCAGCCCGATGGTGCTGAGCTGCATCGAAGACTATCTGGCCGGCAAACGCTATCCGCTGCAACTGGTCGTGACCGACGCCAGCATCGTCAACATCGGCAACTGAGTTCCCCTGCCGCCAGCGCTCCTAGTCAAAGGGCAGGGATAATCTCCCCCCTATGGACAAGCAACACAGTGGACAACGCGTAGTCGTGGGTTTAAGCGGCGGTGTCGACTCGGCCGTGACCGCCTGGCTGCTCAAACAGCAGGGCTACGAGGTCATTGGCATCTTCATGAAAAACTGGGAGGATGACGACGACTCGGAATATTGCTCTTCCAACGTTGACTTTGTCGACGCCGCTGCGGTGGCGGATGTGATCGGCATCGAAATTGAACACGTCAACTTTGCCGCCGAATACAAAGACCGGGTGTTTGCCGAATTCGTGCGCGAATACCAGGCCGGGCGCACGCCGAACCCAGACATCCTGTGCAATGCCGAGATCAAGTTCAAGGCGTTTCTGGATCACGCGCTGCGGTTGGGAGCGCAAAAAATCGCCACCGGCCACTACGCACGGGTCCGTTGCGTGGCAACTGACGGTCGCGTGCGCGATGCGGCGCTCGCCCAGGCAGGCGACGGCCGCTTCGAGTTGCTCAAAGGCCTGGACCCATCCAAAGACCAGAGCTATTTTTTGCACCGGCTGAACCAGGCGCAATTGTCGAAAACGCTGTTTCCCGTGGGCGAACTGCAGAAGACCGAAGTGCGTCGTCTGGCGCTGGAGATTGGGCTGCCGAACGCGAAGAAGAAGGACTCCACCGGCATCTGCTTCATTGGCGAGCGTCCGTTTCGTGATTTCCTGAACCGCTACATCGCGCGTGCCCCCGGTCCCATCAAAAACGACAAGGGCCAGACGATTGGTGAACATGTGGGCCTGAGTTTTTACACCCTGGGTCAGCGCCAGGGCTTGGGCATTGGCGGCCTCAAGGCCAAAGGCGCACAACGCGGCGGCGGCGAACACGCGCCCTGGTTTGTGGCACGCAAAGACCTGGAAACAAACACCTTGTGGGTGGTGCAAGGCCATGAGCACCCGTGGCTGCAATCGTTCCAATTGACGGCGCAGGATGCCAGCTGGGTAGCGGGCGCGGCCCCGGCAGCGGGCGCCTTCAACTCCAAGACCCGCTACCGCCAGCTCGATGCGCCGTGCACGCTGGCA
>DATCIC010000307.1:0-2211 GCA_036508025.1 Rhodoferax sp.
GGTGGCCGATGCCTACTTTGCGCCGATTTGCACACGTTTGAAAACCTATGCGTTGCCGCTGCCACCCGCCATTGCCGGCTACGTTGAACGCGTCTGCGCGTTGCCCGGCGTCAAGGCCTGGATCGACGGGGCGCTGGCCGAACACGATTTTCTTGATTTTGAAGAGCCTTACCGCTTGCAGCGCTGACATGCAAATTTACCTGGTCGGCGGCGCCGTGCGCGATGCCCTGCTCGGGCTGCCGGTGACAGACCGCGACTGGGTGGTGGTCGGCGCCACGCCGGATGAGCTGATCGCGCAGGGCTTTGTGCCGGTGGGCAAGGACTTTCCGGTGTTTTTGCATCCGCAAACCCACGAGGAATATGCGCTGGCACGCACCGAACGTAAAACTGCGCCCGGTTACCACGGTTTTGCCGTTCACGCCGCGCCCGATGTGACGCTGCAAGAAGACCTGGCGCGGCGCGATCTCACTATCAATGCAATAGCTGCTAAGGCAGATTGCACGGGGGCTAGAGGCCAATTTGGCATAAAAAATGTAGAAATGCCTGCCGGCTGGCAAGAGGCAGTCAATCTGGTGGACCCTTTCAGCGGCCAGCGGGACCTCGCCAGCAAGGTGCTGCGCCACGTCAGCGTCGCTTTTTGTGAAGACCCGGTGCGCATCCTGCGCCTGGCCCGCCTGGCCGCGCGCTTTCCCGACTTCAGCGTGGCCCCCGAGACGCTGCAACTCATGCGCGACATGGTGCACAGCGGCGAGGTCGATCATCTGGTGGCCGAGCGTGTCTGGCAGGAGTTGGCCAAAGGGCTGATGGAGGCCACGCCCTCACGCATGTTCGAGGTGCTGCGCGACTGTGGGGCGCTGGCCAGGATCCTGCCGGAAGTCAATCAGCTCTGGGGCGTGCCGCAGCGTGCCGACTACCACCCCGAAATCGACACTGGCGCACACATGGCTCTGGTGCTCGACATGGCGGCACGCCTGGGCGCTGACCTGCCGGTACGGCTGGCCTGTCTGACGCACGACCTGGGCAAGGGCAACACACCGGCCGATATTTTGCCGCGCCACCTCGGGCATGAGCAGCGCAGTGCGCAACTCCTCAAGGGCCTGGCTGAGCGGCTGCGCCTGCCCACCGAATGCCGCACGCTGGCCGACGTGGTGGCGCGCGAGCACGGCAACATTCATCGCAGTGGCGATTTCGACGCCGCCGCACTGGTGCGCCTGCTGGAGCGCTGCGATGCCTTTCGCAAGCCGCAACGCTTTGGGCAGATTCTGCTGGCTTGCGAGTGCGATGCGCGCGGGCGGCTCGGGCTGGCCGAGTCGCCCTATCCGCAACGGTCCCGGCTGTTGGAGACCTTGTCAGCAGCGCAGAATGTTGCTACAGACAAGATAGCGGCTGACGCAATGACGACGGGGGCTAGCGGCCAAAAGATAGGTGAACTTATTCACCTGGCACGGGTTCAGGCGGTCAAGGCCCAGCTGCAGTGCCCGCTGCCAGTCATCCCGGCGCATTGATGGGGCAGCGCCCGCTTTGCTTGTTATGCTTGCGCCATGTCCCATTTGCTGATTGTTGAAGATGACGAATTGCTGCGCGACGCGCTCAGCGCCCAGCTGACCCAGGCCGGTCACACCGTCACGCCCGCCAGCGACGGTGAGCGCGCGCAGGCCTTGCTGGAATCAAGCCGCTTTGACGGTGTGATTCTGGACCTGAGCTTGCCAAAAATCAGTGGCATGGAGGTGCTGCGCTGGCTGCGCAAACACCGTGTCGCTCGAATTAATTAATTGTTAATTAATTCTCAATAATCCGCAAGGGGAAATTTACCCTAGAACGACAAAGCCGGCTCAAGCCACCAGTGCCAGCGCGCCAAAGTCGCCCACCTGCTCACCCAGACCCGCGTTCACCAACTCACAGCCGTCCGTCAGGGGCGGTAACTTGCCGTGAACGTAGCCTTGCAGCTTGGGCAATAACAAGGCCCGGTGATGCCAGAAGACGCTGCCACCGAGGCTGATGCGCTCCAGATCAAGCGTCGCAATCAGGTTGTACAAGGTGCGGCCCATGATCCGGCAAAATTCATCAATAATGGCTGTAGCCACCGTATCACCTGCATAGGCAGCTTCAAAAAGAGTAGCTGAATCGACGTAGCCGAGATGCCCGAAGCGCCTTGGAATGGCGTTGCCGGCAATCAGGCCTTCCACGTCACCGACATTGCCGCAGCCACAC
>DATCIC010000308.1:0-3224 GCA_036508025.1 Rhodoferax sp.
TGCCACAGGTGCCACAGGTGCCACAGGTGCCACAGGTGCCACAGGAGCTACAGGCCCTGCCCCCGTGGTTCCCGTCCCAGTCTACCCGCCGCCAGTCTACCCGCAAAAGCCGCCGCTGGATGTGTTGCCGCCGGTGGTGCCGCAAACCTGGATTCCTGTAGTGGTGGTGGCGCCGCCGCCGCCCGAACTGTCGACACTGGTGCCACCGCCCGTGCCACCCGTGGTCGTGCCGCCGGTTCTGGTGGTGGAGCAACCGCCAGTGATCGTGGTGCCGGAAGCCCCACCGGAAATCTATGTGGCTCCGAAACGTCCACGCAAGCAAGACCGCAACTAGGTTGGGGTAGTGTCAGGGGGTGCGCCGTGCTGCTGACTGAAGTCGGCAGCGCCGCAGCCCCTTGCCACGTCCAGGGTTTTTTGTGCGCGGAACCTGGGCGCCGCCGCGCTGCTTGTCGCCCCGGAGATTGAAGGGCAGTGATACCATGACCAACGCAGCCGCCGGGCTAGGCGTTGCCAAGACAATCCAATGAAAACACTGAACAACAACACAGAACCGAAGCGGGTGGTCGCAGCACCAATCACCCGGCGCGCAAGACCCGTGCGTTGGGGTCGCCCGGCGCTGGCTCAGCTGATGTTCTTGGCTGCGTTTGGCGCGAGTTGGGGCATGACGCCGGCCTTTGCCCTGGACGACGCAGCGCCACACGGCACATCGGCGGCCACGACGACGACGGCCCTGAGTCAGCCCGTTAGACAAGTCAACTTCGGACAAGAGCGTGCGTCCCCCGATGCGCACCACGTGGCCGACTGGATTATTGACGCCCGCGACAACCGCGGCTTGCCGTTTGCGATTGTCGACAAGGTCGATGCCAAAGTTTATGTGTTTTATGCCGACGGGCGCCTGCGTGGCGCCGCGTCGGTGCTGCTGGGTTCGGCGATCGGCGACGACTCGGTGCCCGGCATCGGCAAGCGTGCGCTGTCCAGCATTCGCCCCGAAGAGCGCACCACGCCGGCCGGGCGTTTTGTCGCTGACCTGGACAAGAATCTGCACGGCAAGCAAATGTTGTGGGTCGACTACGACTCGGCGATCTCGCTGCATCCTGTGATCACCAGCAACCCGCTGGAGCGCCGCGTCGAGCGCCTGGCGTCGTCGACGCCGCTGGACCACCGCATCTCTTATGGCTGCATCAACGTGCCAGCAGATTTTTTCAAGACCGTGGTGAGTCCGGCTTTTACCAAGACCAGCGGCATCGTTTACGTGCTGCCAGAAACCCGCTCGCCGCAACAGGTGTTTGCGTCCTACGACGTGGCAGAGCGCGCACGATTGCAGACCGCGAGCCAACCCTTGCCCGCGCAGGTCACCGCCGCGGCCGCTCTGCATTGAGTGTGACGACCGGCATGACCGGGAGCGCTTCAGCAGCGTCCCTGTATTGCGAGACACGCTTTGACGGCGAAGCAGATAATAGCGCGAATCATCGCGTGGTTCTCCATCTGAGTGTTGGGTTGCGTGCGGGTGTGGCGAGGGAAACGGCCGCTGCTCGGTTACGCGCATCGATGGGGCCGCCTTCTGATGACCGAGACGATTCCCGGAAAGGGGGCAGCAACATTGTCGACCAGAAGAACATGACCAGCACGGTTGCGTACTTGCCGCGCCCACCGCGCGCAGATGAATAGGGGGTGAATTCTACGTTTCTCTCGGTCGATCGCGGCACCTTTCCCCAACGCGGCGCCGTGAAAATGTCCGCGAATCGCGGTATCATCAAAGTGTACGTTTTCAGGCTGCATCGACCATGCGAACCACTGTTTGTCTAAATATGATCGTCAAGAACGAGGCGCACGTCATCCGCCGTTGCCTCGATTCGGTTCGGCCGTTCGTCGATCATTGGGTGATCGTGGACACTGGTTCCACCGATGGTACGCAGGACATCATTCGCGCGCACTTTGCCGACATTCCGGGCGAGTTGCACGAGCGACCGTGGCGCAACTTCGGGCACAACCGCACCGAAGCGATCGGACTCGCGCGCGCCAAGGGTGACTACCTTCTGTGCATCGATGCCGATGAGCTGCTGCGCGCGCCCGACGGCTTCGTGTGGCCGGACTTGGTCCAGGATGCTTACTACCTGCACGCCGAATATGCCGGCACGATATATAGCCGAGGTGCGTTGGTTTCCACACGACTCGAATGGCGCTGGAGCGGCGTGATTCACGAATACCTGACCTCCACGCCGGCGGCGCAGTTTGCGCAATTGGAATGGCCGCGCATCGTGGTATTTCATGACGGGGCGCGGGCACGCGATCCGAAAATCTACGAAAAGGATGCGGCGATTCTCGAACGGGCGCTCACCGATGAGCCGCTCAACACCCGCTACGCCTTCTATCTCGCGCAGAGCTGGCGAGACGCCGGCGAATTCGTAAAGTCACGCGAGGCCTATCGACGGCGCGCCGCCATGGGGGGCTGGGAGGAGGAGGTTTGGTATTCGCGCTACGAGATCGCGCGGCTGAGCGAGCGCCTCGGTGCGTCCGTGCCGGAGGTGCGCAGTGCCTACCTCGATGCCTATCAGTCCCGCCCGCGCCGTGCCGAGCCGCTGTGCGAGCTTGCCCGCTACCATCGCCAGCGCGACGAATTACCCCTCGCCTATTTGTTCGCCAGGCAGGCCGCTGCGATCCTGTACCCGTCGGACACGTTATTCATCGATGACGCCGTCTATCGCTGGCGCAGCCTCGATGAACTTGGCATCGCGGCGTACTGGGTCGGCCCATTGGCGGAAGGTAAAGCGGCCGTGGAGCGGCTTCTGGCGGAGGGGTATCTGCCCGCTTCCGAGCGTCCGCGCATCGAAGCCAATCTGCTTTCCTATGTCGAGAAGCTGGCGTCGGGTTCCTGATCCGGCGGGTGGCACCTGTGCGGACGCAAAAGTGTTCGTATTCCATGCGGATGGTCGGCTCCGTGGCGCGGCTCCCGCGCTGCTGGATAACCGGATTTCTTATGGTTGCATCAACGTGCCGCCGGAATTCTTTAAAAACGTCGTGAGCCCGGCATTCAAGAGCACCAACGGCATCGTCTACATCCTGCCGGAAACCCGCTCGCCGCAAAGCGTCTTCGCGTCCTATGACGTGGAGGAGCGCGCCCGGCAACGCAGCGCCAGCCAAGGCCTGCCGGTGTACATCGCCTCGCAGGCCGAGGCCAACTAATAAAGCGATCCAAAAATCGGGCGCGAAATTTGGCTTGGCTG
>DATCIC010000309.1:0-3268 GCA_036508025.1 Rhodoferax sp.
CACTGTCACTGGCCGGTGCGGCCCTGATTGCCCGCTTCATCAACCGGCCTCTCAAACAACTGTCGTTTGCCGCCAGCCGGGTGCGCGAGGGTGACTTCGAAGCCAGTTCGCTGGACGAAAGCGTGGCCACCAGCGAGATCCGGGCCGTCAACATCGGCTTTAACCGGATGACGCAGATGCTGGCCAAAATCGAACAGGATCGCGCCGTCATGCTGGCCGGCATCTCACACGATCTGCGCACGCCGCTAGCGCGTTTGCGACTGGAAACTGAATTGAGTGTGGTTGATGTCGAGGCGCAGGCCAATATGTCCGCTGATATTGCGCAGCTTGACGCGATCATCGGCAAGTTCCTCGATTACGCCCGGCCTGGCAGCGTCAACCTGAGCCCGGTCTCACTGCGTGAAGTCTTCGATACCTGTCTGTACAGCACCCGCCATCGCACCGATATGCGCATCAGCCTGGATGTGCCCGAAGACCTGATGGTGCTCGCTGATGCCGTGGAACTGGGCCGCGTCATCACCAACCTGCTGGAAAACGCAGCCCGTTATGGCAAGTCGGTGGCGACCGGCGTGGCGGTGGTCGATATTGCCGCCAAGGCACGCGATCAATGGGTTCTGTTGCGACTGCGTGATCACGGCATCGGCGTCTCCAATGAGCAACTGACCACCCTGACCACACCGTTTTACAGAGGCGAGACAGCCCGCACTGCCGCCAACGGCGCTGGGCTGGGGCTGGCGATTGTCGAGAAAACGATTTCGCGCATGGGCGGCACTTTTATGTTGAGCAATGCATCCTCAGGCGGACTGGCGGCCAGCATCAAGCTGCAGCGCGCGCCCAAAGCCTGAGCACAGTCCATCAAGCACGATCGCTATCGTGCTTTTCGTGCTGCATGGCCGCTCAAACGCCCTGAGCCCGTATCGCGCGGGGGCAAGCCGGTGTGCTGGGTCAGCAGGCGCCCAGGCTGCCCTTTGCTGGCCGGCGCAGTCCCACTGGTAGCGGTCGCATTTTTTTGCCGCGCACTGGAATAGCTGCCGTCCATCAGCGGCTGAAATGTCGGTATCAGGTGATGCTTGCCATTGCCAATCAAGTCAGCGCGCCCCATGGCCTTGAGCGCCTCACGCAACAGCGGCCAGTTGTTGGCATCGTGGTAGCGCAAAAAAGCTTTGTGCAGACGGCGGCGCTTTTCACCCCGCACGATGTCCACGGTTTCGCTGTCATGGGTGATCTTGCGCAGTGGGTTTTTGCCGGTGTGGTACATGGCCGTGGCGGTGGCCATGGGGCTGGGGTAAAAGGTCTGCACCTGGTCGGCGCGAAAGCCATTTTTTTTCAGCCACAGCGCCAGGTTCATCATGTCTTCGTCGCTGGTGCCGGGGTGGGCCGCGATGAAATACGGTATCAAAAACTGCTTCTTACCGGCCTCCGCAGTGAACTTGTCAAACAGGGTCTTGAACTTGTCGTAGGTGCCGATACCGGGCTTCATCATCTTGGTCAGCGGGCCGGCTTCAGTGTGCTCGGGGGCGATTTTGAGGTAGCCGCCGACGTGGTGCTGCACCAACTCTTTCACGTACTCTGGGCTTTGCACCGCCAGGTCGTAGCGCACGCCGGAGCCAATCAGGATTTTCTTGATGCCCTGCAACGCCCGCCCGCGCCGGTAAATCTGGATCAGCGGGTCGTGGCTGGTACCCAGGTTTTGGCAGATTCCAGGATAGACGCAACTGGGTTTGCGGCATGCCGCTTCGATTTCGGGGCTCTTGCAGCCCAGCCGATACATATTGGCCGTGGGGCCGCCCAGGTCTGAGATCGTGCCGGTAAAGCCCTTCACTTTATCGCGCACCTCTTCAATCTCGCGAATCACCGAGTCTTCCGAGCGGCTCTGGATGATGCGGCCCTCGTGCTCGGTAATGCTGCAGAAGGTGCAGCCCCCAAAACAGCCGCGCATGATGTTGATGCTGAAACGAATCATCTCCCAGGCCGGGATTTTGGTGCTGCCGTCGTGGCTGCCCTGCGCATCAGCGTAGCTGGGATGCGGGCTGCGCGCGTAAGGCAGGTCGAAGACAAAATCCATCTCGGCGGTGGTCAGTGGGATCGGCGGCGGCGTGATCCAGACGTCCCGAGCTACTGAACCAACGCCATGCGCCTGCACCAGCGCGCGGGCGTTGCCGGGGTTGGTTTCCAGGTGCAGCACGCGGTTGGCGTGGGCGTACAGCACCGGGTCGCTTTTGACCTGCTCGTAACTCGGCAGGCGGATCACCGAGCGGTCCCGCGGAGGCACCTTGAGCTTGCCAAGGCCAGCGGATAAATTGGGATTGGGCACAAAGGTCAGCGGACGGATCACGGGACTGGCTTCATTTTTTAAGCCAAATTGGCCTGTAGCCCCCGTTGAATAATCGTTAGTAGCTATTGTTTGAATAGCATTTTTACTTCCATCTTCTTTGGCGCAGGAGCCACCCTGCCCCGCCGCCTGCTCCGAAGTCGTCAGGTAGGGGTTGACCTGCGACTCCACCCGGCCCGGCTCGTCCACGCTGGTCGAATCAATCTCAAACCAACCAGTGCGAGACTCGTCATCCGAACGGCGCACGAAAGCGGTGCCGCGCACATCGGTGATTTTCTCGACCGGCTCTCGTGCGGCCAAGCGGTGCGCAATCTCGACCAGCGCGCGCTCGGCGTTGCCATACAGCAGCAGGTCACACTTGGCATCGACCACGATCGAGCGGCGCACCTTGTCCGACCAATAGTCGTAGTGGGCAATGCGGCGCAAACTGCCTTCAATGCCGCCCAGCACGATGGGCACGTCCTTGAACGCCTCGCGGCAGCGCTGGCTGTAGACGATAGCGGCACGGTCGGGCCGCCGGCCAGCCAAGTCGCCGGGCGTGTAGGCATCATCACTGCGGATTTTGCGGTCCGCCGTGTAGCGGTTGATCATGGAATCCATGTTGCCCGCCGTCACGCCCCAAAACAGATTGGGCTTGCCCAAAGCCTTGAACGGTTCGGCGCTTTGCCAGTCGGGCTGCGCGATGATGCCAACCCTGAAACCCTGGGCCTCCAACATGCGGCCGATCACCGCCATGCCAAAGCTGGGGTGGTCCACATAGGCGTCGCCGGTGACCAGAATGATGTCGCAACTATCCCAACCCAAAACATCCATTTCCGTGCGGCTCATGGGCAAAAATTTGGCAATGCCAAAGCGCGCCGCCCAGAACTTGCGGTAACTGGTCAGTGGCTTGGCGGCACGCGGAAAGAAAGAGACGTCAACGGGGGCGTTCATGAA
>DATCIC010000310.1:0-3358 GCA_036508025.1 Rhodoferax sp.
CTGGCAATGACTAGGAGTCTGGCGGTCGAATGGGGGCCGAAGGGTGTTCGCCTGGTTGCGATTGCACCCGGCCCGTTTCCGACAGCGGGTGCATCGGCCAATCTGAATCCGATGCAGCGGCAGAAGACGTACGGATCAAACACCATGAACCCGCTCGGCCGGAACGGCGAGCCGGTCGAACTCGCCAATCTGGCGGCCTATCTGGTATCGGATCTTGCTGGGTATATCAACGGCGAGATGGTGGCGATCGATGGCGGGCAACACTTGCGGACGTCGGGCGCGGACGACTTGCTGGGTTGGAGCGGCGAGCAGTGGGCACAGCTGCGTAAAACTCGTGAGTGATAGCTTGCCACGCACGCTAGCGCCTGTGTGACGCACATGAGTAGGAAGGGCTTCAATGACGATTCAGCGGTCCCAAGACGCACAAACTCTATGATAACCGAAGCTTAGATGTGACACGTCGGTGAACGCTTGACACGTCGCAACCTCCTGCGTAGTCTTGAATCGCTCCGGCTTTTGAGGAGGATCCAACCCACAATCCCAATGACTGCTTCGGCTTCCATGACCGTGGCCACCAATGACCGGTCCTCTCTATTGCCAGTGACAGGAATGGGCACGATGCCGAAGGCCACGAATGGCTTCTGACTTGAAGGAAATTGGGCAACCATAAAGCTGCCGGTCGCGACCGGCAGCTTCGCTGCGCAAGCGACGGCCACGTGAATCGATACCCGCCGTTCAGTTTTACAACTTGTCTGCCGGAAGTGTGGCGAGCCATTCAACTACCCAAACTGCGTAGGCCCAGCAAGCGCGCGCAAACGCAAATGCGCCGCGTCTTCCAGATCCGGCGGCACGGACTGCCTGGAATTCAGGTAATGGTTGCTGAAGACCTCCAGATAGGTCTCCAGCGTCTCGGCTGCCTGCGGCTCACCGCCCAGAACCAGGCACAGCGCGGCCACCTCCGAGGTGCACAGGTGGTCATCGCGGGTCGAGCGGCGCAGGCGGTAGCGCGAGAGTTGTTCGGGCTGCAGGCTGAGCACCGGCAAGTGGTTGAGATAGGGGCTCTTGCGAAACATCTTGCGTGCCTCCGACCAGGTGGCATCCAGCAGGACAAACAGCGGGCGTTTGCCGGGGACCACAGGCACCTCGGTCACGACGCGCTCAGGGGCGACATACTCGCCGGGAAACACCAGATAGGGCGTCCACTGCGGGTCGGCCAGCAGCGTCAGCAAGGCGGGGTCTACCTCCGTGCGCGACCAGCCAAAAGCGGCGGTGTCCGGCACCACGTCGGCGATCAGCCAGCCGGTGTTACTGGGTTTGAGCGGCTCCATGTCACACATGATCAGGCACATGCCAGCGCGGGTAGTCACCTGGGGGCGCAAGGCACACAGGCAGTGGCTGAAGAGGACCCGGCAGCTAAGGCAGCGCGGCGCGTGCGAACCCCGGGGAACAAAGGGCTTGCCAAGGCTGGCCAGGCTCGCCAGTCGGACCTCGCGCAGGCGGGCGACCGCATGGTTCATGGCGCTGCCCGCAGGTAAAAAAAGGCGTCGAACAAGCGGTGGAAGCTGTTTTCCAGCCGGGTGCGGTTCAGGCTGCGCAGCACATAGAGGGTTCCGGTCTCAATGTCATCAGCCTCATTGGTGGGGTTGGTCGTTGGGTTCATTGTGTTTAGGCTGCCGGAAGCAGGGAGAGAATTATCGATCACCGAATGATCCGTATTGATCCGAAAATTCAGGCATTCACTTCAGCAGCTACAGGCTTCTGCCGTTGCCTGATGTACCGCACTCAGAGCGTCCCGCATGACATCAGCGTGTGAAACCGTGGCACCGGCTGCAAACTGCTCATCGGCCTGCGCGTTTTCTTTGATGCTGAGTTCCACGGCATCAAAACCGTCACGCAGCACGAAGCGCAACATGGCTGTCGGGCTTCGCCCCGAGGCGTGAGCCAGTCGGCTGATTCTGGTTTGAGCAACTTTTGGCAGTTGAATTTCAGTGGTGGTCACGACAGTGCTCCAAAGCTTTGAATATCCTGGTCGATTCCTGATTTTCAGGCCATTTGCGCATCAATCCTGATGCCAGTTCAGCCACTGCAGGCCTGGCACGCGGGAAAATTCGCGCACGTTGCGTGTGACCAGCGTGGCTTGATTGCGCAGGGCCGTGGCGGCGATCAACGTATCGTGCGCTCCGATGGGTGTGCCTGCGGCTTCCAGGGCGACGCGAATGCGCGCCGCGTGGGCGGCGCATTCGCTATCAAACGGCAGCATCTGCAGGGGCTGCAGCAATTGGGCCAGAGCCGCCAGGCGAGGTGTCGCAGCTTCAGGGGCCATGCGCAGCAGCCCATAACGCAGCTCATATTCCACAATGGCAGGCACGCCCAAATCTGCGGGGTGCAGGGCCTGCAGGCGCGGCACCACTTGCGGGTCGCCACGAAAGTAGTAGCTGATGATGTTGCTATCGAGAATCAGCATGGCAGGCCATCAGAAACTTAAACGCGGCACATCGTTCGGCAGCGTGGCAGAACTGTCTTCGCACAAGGGGAAATCGGGAAATTGCCCTGCCAATGCAAGGCAATCTTGCGACCATTCATGGGCTGCGTATTTGCGAATGATGTCTGTCACCCACCGGCTTTTTGATAAACCATGGGCCTTGGCGGCCTGATCGACCAGCGCCTGTGTGGCATCGTCAAGATACAGTGTAATTTGCGACATGGCGAAAACTCCTTCTATTCAGTCGGACAAGTATGTTTACAAGTATATGTAGCGCAGGAGCTTCGTCAAGTTGGCTTATTTTTGACTCGGTCCGTTGTGGATGTGACACTGCCCTCCAACTCACGCTCAATCTGCTCGATGCTGGGCAAGTTTGTGATACCAAGGTCATTGTGCAAGCACCTCTTGCACAAACTCCCCGTCCGGTTAGACCAATGGGCTGAAGCATTTGTGCAGCAGCCTGCTGCACAAATGCGGCATCCGGCCAAGGCGCTCAAGCCGGCTTTGCTTTGCTCGGTGAGCAGCGGCACGGGGAAGGTGTTCCTGTGTGACTTCTTCGCGCTCGCATCGGACTGAAACACTACTATTTAAATAGCTGTAACACAAGCACCCATAAGGGCTAGAGGCCTATTTCATGCCTCATGCCAGGTGTTTGCCCACAATCCCGGCCAGCTCGAACATCGTCACCTGCGGCTTACCGAACACGGCCAGCAGTTTGGCGTCGGCGTTGATGTTGCGTTTGTTGGCGGCGTCTTGCAGCTTGTTGGCCTTGATGTAGTCCCACAGTTTCTTGATGACCTGCGGCCGTGCTACCGGCTCCGCGCCAATCACGGCGGCCAATGCCGCGCTGGGCTGCAGGCCGGCGGCTGGGCTGGT
>DATCIC010000311.1:0-2084 GCA_036508025.1 Rhodoferax sp.
CACCAGACTGGCCGCGGTACCCAAGAGCGTCAGCATAAAACCGGCGAACAGCTGGCCGCGATACGGTTTGGCAAAGCGCCAGAGCCGAAACAGCGTGCGGGTCGACGGCGGCGTGTGGATGACTTTGGTGCAAATCGGGCATTCGTCCTGATCGGGGGCCAAAGGCGCCTTGCAGTTGGGACAACGGCGCCCTTCGGGTAGCACCGGGGGCAGCCCGGTCACGGCACTCTCTGCATAAATCTGAAACTGATCAAGCAAGCGGATCGCCTGCAGGTTGTGCCCAAGCGTGAAACACCAGGCGGCCAGGCGTCCTTTTGCGTCATTGAGCGCCAAGTGGCCCACCCCCGCGTGGTCATGGTGCCTGAGTATCAGCCCAGGCCGGTACGCCCACGCATGCCAGCTGGCATCGGGCGCGCGACTCAGCAGGCGCTGGTTGGTGACGAGCACCAAACCCTGGACAAAACAAAGTTTGTTGTCCAGGTCCACCTCCAGCAGGGCTAAAACGTTCTCATCTGCTTGGAGCTGCGTTTGGACCTCCGCACGCCAATCATTTGAGAGGTCGGTCATCAAGAGTTCAGGGACGGGGATTTGGTTTGTCATTGAGGTCAGAGGATTCTGCAGGTTAATGAGCGGGTTTTTGGCACCAGGACGGACCGGAGCCAGTTTCGAATTGCAATAGACTAGACCACATCAAGGTTTATACCGACTATGGGCTTACCCAAGTATTTAGATTCATGCCAACGAAGAACATTCAATTTCTGCGGATAACTCATCTGCGCGGCCCCAATATCTGGACCTACCGTCCGGTGATCGAAGCCTGGGTCGATATCGGCGCACTGGAGGACTGCCCCTCCAACACCATTCCTGGATTTTATGAGCGTTTGACCGCCATGCTGCCCGGACTCGCGGCGCATCGATGCGGCGTCGGTGCACCAGGCGGATTTTTGGAGCGCTTGCGCGCTGGCACCTGGGTCGCTCATATTCTGGAGCATGTCGTGCTCGAGCTCCAAAACCTGGCGGGAATGCGCACCGGCTTCGGCAAGACCCGGCAAACGTCGGTGCGGGGCGTGTACAAAATGGCTTTCCGGACCCGGCAAGAACAGGTCGGCCGTGCCGCGCTGGACATGGGCCGCGATCTCGTCATGGCCGCCATCGAAGACCAGCCCTATGACCGGGCGGCGGCCGTGGCCAAGCTGCATGACATGGTTGATTCACTGTGCTTAGGCCCCAGCACCGCCCACATCGTCGACGCCGCTACGGCGCGCGGCATCCCGCACCTGCGCCTGTCCGATGGCAACCTGGTGCAACTCGGCCATGGCGCGGGCCAACGCCGCATCTGGACCGCAGAGACCGACCAGACCAGCGCCATTGCCGAAGAAATAGCCAGTGACAAGGATTTGACCAAATCGCTGCTGCAGTCCTGTGGCGTGCCGGTGCCGCAAGGGCAAGTCGTGAACAGCGCCAAAGAGGCGTGGGAGGCCGCGCAGGACATCGGGCTGCCAGTCGCACTCAAGCCCTATGACGGCAACCACGGGCGCGGCGTGTCACTGGACCTGAACAACCAGAAAGACATCGAAGCGGCTTTTCTGCTCGCCCAACGCAAGGGCGATGGCAGCGTCATCGTCGAGCAATATATTTCCGGCAACGAGCATCGCCTGCTCGTGGTGGGCCAACGCGTGGTGGCCGCGGCGCGTGGCGAAACCGCCTGGGTCACGGGTGATGGCCGCGCCAACATCATCGAACTGGTCGACAACCAGATCAATACCGACCCCCGGCGCGGCACCGGCGAGGACGACCCGCTCAATGCACTGGCGCCCCAGGACGGCGCAGAAATCATTCTTGAGCTGGAGCGCCAGGGCCTCACTGCCTACTCGGTGCCCGCCAAGGGTGAAAAAGTCCTGATTCAGCGCAATGGCAACGTCGCTTTCGACGTCACCGACCAGGTCCATCCGAGCGTGGCGGCGGCGGCAACGCTGGCCGCAAGGGTGGTCGGGCTCGATGTGGCGGGGGTCGACCTGGTGCTTGAAGACATCTCCCGCCCTCTGGCCGAGCAGCGTGGCGCCGTGATTGAGGTGAATGCCAGC
>DATCIC010000312.1:0-6572 GCA_036508025.1 Rhodoferax sp.
ACTGATGATGACCATCAATCCATCAAATTGGGTGATCACACTCAGACAGGTCTGGGCCAGAAGGGCGTTGTTGCACGGATCACGCTGAAGACGAGGTTACCCCAACCCCAGAGCGGCTTATGCCGCCACGGTTGAAGTGCGGACGGAGTTCGGGCGTCCAGCACCCAGCATGCGGTTGAGCACGACCACCGCGACGGCCGCCTCGGTACGCTGGCCCCGCCAGTCACGCGCGCGAAGCCTGGATCCGATGATCGCCTTGTAACGGCCCATCGTGGTTTCCACCAGCGCGCGTGTGCCGTAACCGCAGGCTTCTTGCCAGCCCAGTCTACCCAGACTCTGGATCATGAGCAGGTGCGCGTCTCGCCGTGTTGGTTCAGTTTCAAAGTGCGCGCTTGGCTGCGCGGTTACGCGCGGCGGTATGACGACTTGAATTTGTGGGTCAAGTTTCGCAATGGTCTCGTAGGTCGGATCCCCGTCATAGGCCCCATCGGCAGTGACCTGGCCAATCTCATGTTCGATTTGATCGAGCAGTGGACCAACCTGGGACGGGTCATCAACGTCTTGCTCTGTCAGTATCGAGGCCACTATCAGCCCAGTATGGGCATCCACCGCCAGGTGCAGCTTTCTCCAGCTACGGCGTGACTTCTGGCCATGCTTTTCCTGCAACCATTCGCCCGCACCAAAGACCTTCAGCCCGGTGCTGTCGATCAAGATGTGTGCAGGCCCTGCGGGCAGTGCGCACCGCTTGGAAATCGACTCCAAGCTCATGGCGCGCCGACTCACAGTGCTGTGATCGGGGACTTTCAGATCCACGCCCAGCAATGCAAAGATAGAAGCCATCAGACCTTCGGTCTGACGCAGCGGTTGGTCAAACACCAGGCGCAGCATCAGGCTGGTTTCGATCGCCAAGTCAGAATAGAAACATTTCCCACCAGGTGTACTGCGCGGCTGGGCTGCCCAATGATCCATCGCTTCAGCCGTGACCCACAAGGTCAGGCTGCCGCGACAGCGAAGTGCTGCATCGTACTCAGCCCAATTGCGCACCGTGTACTTCATCTTCGGAATATGGTGGCGGCACTTGGTGTTATGTTTGTTGGGCATGCGGTTGGTCAGCTGTATTGGCAGGGCCGACGAGCCTAACAGGCATCTGCCGGGCATCCGTGCAACAACGCCCAACAAGAGCCTACGCCCAGCAGCATGGCCTGGCCTTGTCCGGCTCGGCGGTGAGTACCTGAGTTTGCTGCAGTTCTTTCTGAATCACCGCACGTTTCTGCGCAGCAGGGTTCCTGATCGGGCGGGCAAGAGTCCCAAGCAGTTGATGACGGGTCAAGCGCATGCGCATTGGCTCACGCTGCTTGGGCTCGGGCAGCCGCAGCCTCTGCGGACTTGATCCCCCGGAGGTGAAACACGCCTCCAAAATTTCCATGAATGAATGAAAAATCCAGAACTTCTGAGGGAGAACTTGTCACGCCTGTGTTACCCGAAAACGAGGGTATTTGAACCACGCCCTAAATTAGCCCATTTCCGATTTATTCAACAATGCCCTTATGCCCCAGCCCGAGGTAAGCCTCGATAACGCGCGGGTCGGCGGCCAGTTCTGCGCTTGGGCCGGACAGCGAAACCTCGCCGGTTTCCAACACGTAGCCATAATCGGCGATTTGTAGCGCGGCGCGGGCATTCTGCTCGACGAGCAGGATGGCGACTCCGGTCTGTTTTAGTTCGGCGATGATGCGGAAAATTTCCTTGATGACTAGTGGCGCCAGGCCCAGGCTGGGCTCATCGAGCATCAGCAACTTCGGCTTGGCCATCAGGGCACGACCCATGGCCAGCATCTGGCGCTCGCCGCCGGATAGCGTGCAAGCCAGCTGGATGCGGCGCTCTTCGAGGCGCGGGAACAACTCGAAAACCTCGTCCATGGTTTCCATCTGGTCCCGATGGCCGCTGCGGTAGCGATCGAATGCGCCGAGCAACAGGTTGTCCTCGACGCTCATCTCGGCGAACAGCTCGCGCTTTTCCGGCACCAGCGTCATGCCTTGGCGGACCAGTGATTCGACTTCGCGTTCTCGGCCCTGAAGGTGGCCCATGTAAACGATTTCGCCGGTTGCAGGCAACAGACCCATCAACGACGCAAGCAGTGTCGTCTTGCCGGCGCCGTTGGGGCCGATCACGGTAACGATCTCGCCGCGCCGGATCGTCAGGCTCACGTCGTGCAGCGCCTCGACCTTGCCGTAGGCGACGCGCAGGCTCCTGACGTCGAGGATGACCTCGTTTTTGTGCAAGTGTGAATGCTTGTTCATGCTCATTCGACTCCACCGAGATAGGCTTCGAGCACCTTCGCATTGCGCTGGACCTCTTCCGGCTTGCCCTCGGCAATCTTCTCGCCAAATTCCATGACGACCACACGATCGGCCAGGTCCATAACGAAGTCCATGTCGTGTTCAACAAGCAGGATGCCCATACCCTCGGCACGCAGCTTGCGCAGCAGTTCAGCCAGCGCCTGCTTTTCCTGATAGCGCAAGCCAGCGGCTGGCTCGTCGAGCAGCAACAGGCATGGATCGGAAGCCAGGGCACGGGCGATTTCGACAATGCGCTGCTGGCCCAGCGCCAGACTACCGGCCGGGTGGAACATGTGCTCGGCCAGACCGACCCGTTCGATCTGGCGGGCCGCTTCGGCGAGCAGACGGTTGTCCTCGGCGCGGTCGAGGCGAAGCGCGGCGGCAATGACGCCCTTGCTGCCGCGCAGATGGGCACCTATGGCCACGTTTTCGAGGACCGACATTTGGCCGAGTAGTCGCACATGCTGGAAGGTCCGGCTCATGCCGCGCCGCGCGATATCGCGTGAACCCAGTGCAACAGTCGATTCACCCAGGAACGCAATTTTTCCTTCGCTGGCCGGGTCGACTGCGGAAATGCAGTTGAACATCGTGCTCTTGCCGGCGCCGTTCGGGCCGATTAGCGCCATCACTTCACCGGCGCGAACGCTCAGGTCCATATTATTGTTGGCGACCAGGCCACCGAAGCGCTTGGTGACCTCGCTGGCTTCCAGCAACACCTGGCCTGCTGCGCTCACGGGGCGTTTTGGCAGAATTTCAGCATTTGGGACGTTGCGTTGCCGGGCGCGGCCGGGCAGCAGTTTGACGATGACCGGCCACAGGCCAGCACGGGCTTTTTGCAGAACGATCACCATGGCGATGCCAAACACGATGATCTCGAAATTCCCGCTCTGGCCGAGAATTTGCGGTAGCCAGTCCTGCAACCACTGCTTCAAGATGGTGATCAGTCCGGCGCCCAGCACGGCGCCCCAGACGTGGCCCATGCCCCCCACGACGACCATGAACAGGTATTCGATGCCCTGCGTCAGGGCAAACGGCGTCGGATTGACGAAGCGTTGCAGATGCGCATACAACCAGCCCGAGGTGCTGGCCAGCAGTGCGGCGATCAAGAAGATGACAACCTTGGTGCGCTGAGTATTGACGCCCATCGCCTCGGCCATCACGACGCCACCGCGCAGCGCACGAATCGCCCTGCCTTCGCGCGAATCGAGCAGGTTGCTAATGGCGACGATGGCGAGCAGCACAACGAGCCAGATCAGGTAGTAAAACTGTTCTCCGGACTTCAGCTCCCAGCCGAACAGCCACACCGCCGGAATGCTGGTAATGCCGGTGTGGCCCCCAAGAAACTCGACGTTGCCGAACAGAAAATACAGGCTGATACCCCAGGCAATGGTGCCCAGCGGCAGGTAGTGCCCGCCCATGCGCAGCGTGATGAAGCCGAGAAAAAGAGCGACCACGGCGGTGATGGCGAGACCGATCAACAATGTCAGCCACGGTGATAGGCCATAAGTTGTCGTCAGGTAAGCGGTCGTGTAGGCACCCAGGCCAACGAACGTGGCCTGCCCGAACGAGGTCAGGCCCGCAACGCCGGTCAGCAGGACGAGACCGATGGCGACGATGGCATAAAGACCAATGTAGTTGAGCAGCGTGATCGAGAACTCGGGCAGCAGGCGCGGCGCGGCCAACAGCAGAGCGATGAAGGCGGCGAATGGCAAGTGGCGCAGCCAGCGCCGGTTGGTCCGCGCGGGCACCGAGTCGGGGTTGACTTCATCGGTGTGCTCGTCATCGTCCTCGACATGGCGCGTTGTAAGCGAACGCCAGAGCAGTACCGGGATAATCAGCGAGAAGACGATCACTTCCTTGAAGGCGCTTGCGTAAAAGGACGAATAGGATTCGAGCAGGCCAACCAAAATGGCTCCCAACGCCGCGAGCGGATAAGAGACCAGGCCACCGATGATGGCGCCAACAAAGCCTTTCAGTCCGATCAGGAAGCCGGAGTCGTAGTAGATCGTCGTGAGCGGCGCGATCAGAATACCGGAGAAAGCGCCAATGGCGGCGGCCAGCGTAAAGCACAGCTTGCCGGCCAGCACAGGTGGAATGCCCATCAGTCGGGCGCCGGTGCGGTTCATGGCTGTGGCACGTAGCGCCTTGCCGTAGAGGGTGCGTTCGAAGAAAAAATAGAGGCCGATGATAAGCAGTGCAGCGGCGACGACCACTAGGATGGTCTGGCCTTGCAATGGAGCATCGGCCAGCTCGAAGCTGAGGTCGGTAAAGGCCGGCGTGCGCCAGCCTTCGGCGCCAAAAAAGAGCAGGCCCAGGCCAATCAGCGCCAGATGCACGGCGACCGCAACAATCAGCAGAACCAGCACCGGCGCACTGGCCAAAGGCTGGAAGGCGATGCGATAAATCATCGGCCCGAGCGGCACGACAAGCAGCATGGAGATCACCACCTGCAGCCAGAGCGGCAAATCGGCCGGTGGAATGGCAAACAGCCCGGCAGCGGCAAGCAGCGGCAGACAAATGTTGAAGATAACCAGCGGCGGCAGTTTGACGAAGCGTTTTTCGCGCAGCAGCTTGATGCCGTCGAGCAAGGCGATGGTCGTGCCCAGGCCTACCAACAGCCAGAGGGTTCCCGGCACCTTGCCCGCCTGCAAACTGGCCAGCGTCAACGCGCCATAGGCGACGAACTCGCCCTGCGGAATGAAGATGACGCGGGTGACTGCAAAAACCAGCACCAGGGCAAGCGCCAGCAAGGCGTAGATTGCCCCGTTGGTGATGCCGTCCTGGCCGAGCAGAAGAAAGATTTGAAGGTCCATGGCTTACCGATGGCTGTAGTCCAGGCATCGGCTAAAACGCGCCGCGCCGGACTAAGGGGGTGCGGCTGGCATCAGTGTGACACCAGCGCGAGGACGACTGGATTATTTGACCAGTTTCCAGGTGTTTTTGTCGATGGTGGCCATGACCCGGGCGCGCTGGTCGAAACCCTGGTGGTCGTTAGGCGTCATATTGAAGATGCCGTGGGCACCCGGCAGGTTCTTCGTGCCTTCAAGGGCATCACGCAGCGCGCGGCGGAATTCAACCGTGCCTGGCTTGGCTTTTTTCAAGGCCAGCGGAAGAGCGTTGCCAAGCAGCACACCAGCATCCCAAGCGTGGCCACCAAAGGAACTGATGCTGCCCTTGCCATAAGCAGCTTCGTATTTGGTCACGTATTCGAGTGCCGTTTTTTTGACCGGATTGTCATTGGGCAACTGGTTGGCGATGACCATCGGCCCGAGCGGCAGGAAGGCGCCCTCGACATCCTTGCCGCCGACACGCAGGAAGTCATTGTTGGCAACGCCGTGGGTTTGGTAAATCAAGCCCTTGTAGCCCTTTTCCCGCAACGCCTTTTGTGGCAGCGCCGCCGGTGTGCCTGCGCCTGCGACCAGCACGGCATCGGGCTTGGCCGCCATGATCTTGAGAATCTGGCCCGTCACCGAGGTGTCGTTGCGCTGGAAGCGCTCGCTGGCGACGACCTTCAGTTTGCGGGCTTCGGCGATCTTGGCGAATTCCTTGAACCAGCCCTCGCCATAGGCGTCAGCGAAACCGATGAAGGCCACCGTTTTCAGGTTCTTGTCGGTCATGTGCTGCACAATGGCGGTCGCCATGTGGGCGTCGTTCTGGGCCGACTTGAAGACCCAGTGACGCTTGGCATCCATCGGCTCGACGACGATGGCCGAGCCGGCCATGGAAATCATCGGTGTTTCGTTGTCAGCCGCGACGTCCATCATGGCCAGCGAGTTTGGCGTCGTGGTCGAACCGATGACGACATCGACCTTGTTTTCGCCGATCAGTTTTTTGATGTTTTTGGTGGCAGCGGTCGGGTCGGTGGCATCGTCCAGGACGATGTAATTCACCTTCTGCCCGCCGATGCTGGTGGGCAGCAGGGCAATCGTGTTCTTTTCCGGGATGCCGAGCGAGGCAGCCGGGCCGGTGGCTGAAACAGAAACGCCGACATTGATGTCGGCGAAAGCGGCGGCAGAGAGTGCGGCGAGGACGGCCATAGACAATTTTTTTAGCATTTTTTTATCCCGGAACAGAAGAAAGAAGGCAAGAAAGTCTAGCATGCTACTGGTTGCGGGTTGCGGCATGATTGGCAGATCGCCAATGATGACGCGATCATGCTGCGTGGGGTCGTGCCAATTGCACGACCGATTTGCGGCGACACGTGCATACAAAACTTGATCTGAGTGCGAGACGGAC
>DATCIC010000313.1:0-5842 GCA_036508025.1 Rhodoferax sp.
GGCCGAGCTGCTGTTGGAGGTGCGCCGCCCCAACTCGGTGTCGGATCAATACCCCGAGGGCGAGCCGGTGCGCATCGTCCGCATTGATGCCGACAGCACCAAGCACAAGGGCGCACTGGAGTCCCAGCTGGCCCGCGTGCACGCCGGGGAAGTTGATGTGCTGGTCGGCACGCAGATGATTGCCAAGGGGCACGACTTTCGCCACATCACACTGGTGGCTGCCATCAACCCCGATGGCGCCTTGTTTTCGAGCGACTTCCGGGCGCCGGAGCGCTTGTTCAGTCTGCTGATGCAAGCGGCCGGGCGCGCCGGACGGGATGTTGACATCCGTGCCGCCAGCGAAATGTGGCTGCAGACCTTTCACCCGCAGCATCCCTTGTTTGAGTCCTTGAAGCGCCACGACTACCCGACCTTTGCGGCGCAGCAGCTCAAGGAACGTGAGCAGGCCGGTATGCCCCCGTTCAGTTTTCAGGCGCTGGTGCGGGCCGAGGCGCGCACGCAAGAGGTGGCGCAAGGTTTTTTGACGGCGGCCAGTGCCGCCGCCACCGGCATGGCACGAGCCGACCAGTTGCTGGCGCATCTGACCCTGTACCCGGCGGTGCCCATGAGCATCCAGCGCGTGGCCAACGTGGAACGTGCGCAAATGCTGATCGAGAGCCCGTCACGCGCTGCGCTGCAACGCTTTTTGACGGCCTGGCAGGTGGTGCTGCACGCGACCCGCAAACAGCCCGCGGGACGCGGCTTGCTGCGCTGGGCAATTGACGTGGATCCATTGGCTATTTAGGCTGTAGCCCGCGTGCAGCATGCGTGATCAGCTATCAAAAATATAGGCTATCGGCACCGGCACGGTGCTGGCCAGTGGCATCGACCAGGCGTCAGCGCGAGCCGGCCGCAGATCACGCCGGGTGCCGCACGGCATCGATGCCGAGCACGCAACAGTCTTCCGCGCCGTGCCCGGCCGCAATCAGCTGATCCATACGGCTGGCCACCAACGGCAGCACCGCCAGGGGTCGATCGCCTGCGGTGTCGAGCATCAGCCGCACATCTTTGCGCGCCATCGTCAATTCAAAACTCGGGCTGAAGTTTCCTTTTGCCATGTTCCCGCCACGCCCGGCCACGATGGCATTCAAATCGATAAAACCCAACAGCTTGATGGCGTCCTCGGCACTGACATCGCTCGCCTGTGCCATCGTCAGTACGTCCGCCATTACCGCCGCCACGCCGATGATCATGGCATTGCCAAACAGTTTGTTGACAGCGGCCACATCTGTGCGCTCACCCATGTACTCCAGCCGACCTGTCATTTTGGCCAGATCAGCTTTGACGCTTTCGAACAGTGCTTTGGGCCCCGCGACCATCATCGTGCCCTGCGCATTGCGCGCCGCTGGTGGGCCCATGAAGACGGGGCAGTGCAGGTACATGATCCCTTCAGCATGGAGCCGTTCGGCACGCGCGGCAGTGAGCGTCGGCAGCGTGGTGCTGTGGTCAATGATGATGGCATCGGGGGAAAGCCCGGCGCGCGCGGCCGCCAGCACCTCTTCAACCACGGCGTCATCCTTGAGCACGAGGTGCACGCGCGCCGCGTTGCGCACCGCCTCGGCCGGGCTCGCTGCGGCAATCACGCCAAACTGCGCCAGCGCATGAACTTTGTCGGGTGAACGGTTCCACGCGGTGACCGTGTCGCCGCGTTTGGCGGCAGCTTCGGCGAAGGAGCCGCCGAGCAGGCCGGTGCCGAGAAAAGTGATGGTTGACATAAGTGATCCTCAAAAAAAATGTTTGGAAAGTAATTGGGTGCTGACTCAGCCAAACTCAGAGTCGGCGCCAGCAGTCATTTTTAAATAAAGTCCTTGGCCAGTTGCTGCACATTGACCCGTGCTTTGAGCCGGGCTGCCAGCAAATACATGCCACCGAGCTTGCGATGCAAGAACAAAGTGTCCACCGGTGGTATGTGCCAAAAATCCCGGCCTAACGCCAAGTCCAAGCCGGCAGCATGCAGGCGCTGCGCTATGTCAGAGCGTCCAAAGTCATAAACTCCCGCGATACGAAA
The DNA here is from genome assembly GCA_036508025.1 of Rhodoferax sp. GTDB lineage: Bacteria > Pseudomonadota > Gammaproteobacteria > Burkholderiales > Burkholderiaceae_C > Rhodoferax. The sequence continues at coordinate 2,048 of DATCIC010000313.1, forward strand.
CGGCTCCAGCGCGATGTCAACCATGCCAAGCACCGCCAATTGATGCTTTTCCTGCGTGCTGGCATCAAAGTAGCCCAGTGACAGAGCGGCTTTTCGCATTGCCTGCTGATCGCCCGCCGCAGCGGCCATCAGCAGTCGACGGTAGGCCCTGGCCATGGTGTCCTTGTAGGGTCGGGTGGCACCAAAATCAAGCAAGATCAGTTGCCGGGACTCGGTGTCATAGCGATAGTTGGCAAAATTGGGGTCGGTCTGAACCAGCCGAAACTCAAAAATCTCCCGAAACAAAAGACGAACCAACAGCGCGACGATTCTGTCGCGTTCTTCCTGGGGCGCATCGACCATCGATTCAACGGGAACACCGCCAACGAAGGACATGGCTAAAACACTTTGGGTCGTCAATTCGGAGCAGAGTTCGGGCACTAAAAACTCTGGCGCGTCAGCCAGCAAACTGGCGTAACGCTGCAAGTAGCCACCCTCGCGCAGGTAATCGGCTTCCTCGCGCAGTTGGCGCTTGGCCTGGGTGAGCATCGGTTTGATGTTCAGCGTTTTAGGCAGCAAACCTGACATGCGCAGCAAAGAGGCCACATTGTTCACGTCGCTGTCGATACTTTCTCTGACCCCCGGGTATTGGATTTTGATGGCCAGATCCTGACCGCTTTTGGTCTTGGCCCGGTGCACCTGGCCGATGGATGCCGCCGCGATGGGGGTGAAAGAAAATTGGTCAAATTGCTGCTTCCAATGCACGCCCCAGTTTGCATCCAGCACGCCCTGAACCTGCTTTTTTGGCATGGCCTGCGCGTCTGAGCGCAAGCGCGCCAGAATGGCGGCCAGCTCCGGTGGCAACATGTCTCCGGCGTCCATGGAGATCATTTGCCCCACCTTCATGGCGGCACCCCGCAGTTGCGCAAGTTGATGTGTCACCCGGCGGGCATTGGCGGGTGTGAGCAGCAGGTCGCTGATGCGCGGACGTTTGCCCTGAGCCAACTGGCGCGCGCCCTCCATCAACATGCCGCCTGCGACCCCTGTGGCCATGCTCCCCAGACGTGCCAGCCGGGACAAGCGTCCACGGGGGACTGGTGCGCTCAATGATTTGTCTGAATTGGGCAAAACTCTTGGTACCAAGTTGAAGTTCAACGTTCATTTTGTCACCCCAGCGGCAAGGTCTTCTGTGAGGCGCCACAATCTCCACACTCTTTGAAAGCAAGCACACCGCTTGATGCCCATGATCTGCCTCAAGACCAAGGGTAAACCCTACTGTTGAACGCCACAGTTGGCGAGAGGATAGCGGATGCGTACCATTCGCAGCGTTCCCTTCGCCCGGCGAGATGCTGGCTGGTCGTGCCATGGATGAGTGGGAATAACCAACTTTCCTTTTTCAAACCATTCAAGGCCTTAGCCATGTCGAAGACACCCGCGCGCAAACCGATTTACAAGTCACTTTATGCCCAGGTCCTATTCGCCGTCACCATCGGCGTGTTGCTGGGGCACTTCTCTCCTGAGCTGGGTACCCAGATGAAACCTTTGGGCGACGGTTTCATCAAGTTGATCAAGATGATCATTGCGCCGATCATCTTCTGTACCGTCGTGGTCGGCATTGCCGGCATGGAAGATATGAAGAAGGTGGGTAAGACCGGTGGCTTGGCGCTCCTCTATTTCGAGGTTATGTCCACGGTGGCCCTGATGGTTGGATTACTCGTCGTCAACGTATTGCAGCCTGGCACGGGCATGCATGTGGACCCGACGTCCCTGGACACCAAGGGAATTGCCGCTTACACGGCGCCCGGGAAGATGCAGGGCTCGGTGGATTTTCTGCTCAACGTGATTCCGTCTTCGGTTGTAGACGCATTTGCCAAGGGTGAGATCCTGCAGGTTCTGCTGTTCTCCGTCTTGTTTGGCTTCGCTCTGCACAAGTTTGGCGGCCGCGGCACGATGGTGTTTGACTTCATCGAGAAGTTTTCTCATGTGTTATTCGACATCGTCGGCCTCATCATGAAGGTCGCGCCGATTGGTGCCTTTGGTGCCATGGCGTTCACGATCGGGAAATACGGTCTGGGATCGCTGTTTTCTCTGGGCAAACTCATGGGCGCGTTTTACTTGACCTGCCTGATCTTTGTTTTCGGGGTGTTGGGCATCGTTGCTCGTTTAAATGGTTTCAGCGTGTTCAAGTTTGTGCGCTATATCAAGGAAGAACTACTGATCGTGCTGGGCACTTCGTCTTCAGAATCGGTGTTGCCACGCATGATGGAAAAGATGGAGAACCTGGGTGCGCGCAAGTCGGTTGTCGGGTTGGTGATTCCAACCGGTTACTCCTTCAACCTGGACGGCACATCGATTTACCTGACCATGGCAGCGGTATTCATCGCTCAGGCCACTGATACGCCGATGACACTGCTGCAGCAAGTGACCCTGCTGGCCGTGCTGATGCTGACATCCAAGGGCGCAGCAGGCGTCACCGGCAGCGGGTTTATCGTGCTCGCGGCCACCTTGTCCGCAGTGGGCGGCGTACCCGTGGCGGGTTTGGCGCTTATTCTCGGAATTGACCGTTTTATGTCTGAGGCGCGGGCGTTGACCAACTTGGTGGGTAACGGTGTGGCAACGCTGGTGGTGGCCAAATGGACCGGGGATCTGGACATGAATCGTTTGCACCACAGCTTGGATCACCCAACAATGCAGGACGCGCAGGAACCTGAGATCATTTTGGACCTGCAGGTCGCTCACCTGGATGTGAAGCAGCCGAAGTCATGTTGATGGCGTATGACAATCAATTGGGCGCCAGCTTTCCCAATTGACCCAGGGCGACTTCATGCAAAAAATTGAAAATAATTTGGCGCTATGTCAATAAGGTAAATCCCTTAACCAATTATGATGCACCGCACAAATCCTCTTCTGTTTGACCGGGAGGGGTTGGTCATCACAAGCGGAGTTTCCCCTTATGCGTACGTATTTCCTGGCGCCGACACAACCTGACGTCGGCCTCACCTCGGTTTCACTCGGTCTCTTGCGGGCACTGCAGCGGCGCGGACTGAAGGTGGCATTCGTCAAGCCGATTACCAAGCTCACGCCCGACGCCGAGCCTTCGGTCCTGTTCGCCCGCAGTATCTGCCAGCTCCATAACACTCCCGATCCCTTGCCAATGAGTCTGGTGACACAACGCGTCACCAGCGGCAAGACGGACGAACTGCTTGAAGACATCATCAGCCTTGCCATGTCCGCCACTGAAGGTGCCGACGTGCTGGTGGTCGAAGGCATTCATGCGGATCCGAGCCGGGTTTTCCTTCCGCGCCTGTCGGGTGATATCGCCCAAAGCCTGCAGGCGGACGTGGTACTGGTCGCCAGCGCCGCAGACGTGCAGGGCATCGCCGAGACCAACTACCTGATTGCCCAGGTCCGCAATGTCGGTCGTCATGTCGTGGGTGTCATCTTCAACCGTGCAACAGCGGACTTTGATGAAGCCGCCGCAGCTAGGCAATTGGACGGCGTGCCGATCTGGGGTGTCGTCCTGAACAATCCAGCGCTGTCCGCGCCGCGCATGATCGACGTTGCCCGCCATATGGGCGCCGAGGTGATGATTGAGGGCGAAATCGCGACTCGGCGCATGCTTGAAACCGTCCTCTGCGCGCGTTCAGTGGCCGAAGTCATTCCGCGTCTCAAACCCGGCACATTGGTGGTCAGCGCCGGCGACCGCGACGATGTGATACTGGCCACTGCGCTGGCGGCCAGCAACGGCGTTGAGCTCGCCGGTCTGATGCTGACCCACCACAGCACCATGAGCCCGCGCATCGAACGCTTTGCCTC
>DATCIC010000314.1:0-2935 GCA_036508025.1 Rhodoferax sp.
CGCCCATGCAGAATCAGCCAGTGGTGCGCATGCACCAGGTACTCGGCTGGAATGCGTTTGAGCAGTTTCATCTCGACCTCATACGGCGTCTTTCCCGGCGCCAGACCGGTGCGGTTGGCGACGCGAAAGAGATGGGTGTCCACCGCCATGGTGGGCTCGCCAAACGCGACGTTCAAGATGACGTTGGCTGTTTTGCGCCCGACGCCGGGCAAGGTCTGCAGCGCCTCACGCGTGCGCGGCACCGCGCCGCAGTATTGATCCACCAGCATCCGGCAGCTTTGCATCAGGTGGCGGGCCTTGGCGTGGTACAGGCCAATGGTCTTGATGTGGTCCTCCAGCCCTTCCAGGCCCAGGTCCAGCATTTTTTTCGGCGTGTTGGCCACCAGAAAAAGGCGTTGCGTGGCTTTGTTGACGCTGACATCCGTGGCCTGGGCTGACAGCAGCACGGCGACCAGCAGCTCAAATACGCTGGCGTACACCAGCTCGGTCTGCGGATGGGGGTTAGCCGCCTTCAGGGTCGCAAAAAAGGATTTGATGGCAGCAGGAGTCATGGGTTAACGATAATTTGGAGATCGGGGAGCTTGTACGTGATCGGTCACAATTTACCCCAAATCAATTCTCCTGAAAGCTGGAATTTCATGCAATTTGCCGACCGTCTGAAAAATGTTGAAACCTCCGCCATTCGTGAGCTCTTCAAACTGCTGGGCAAACCCGGCATCATCAGCTTTGCCGGCGGTTTTCCGGATCCGGCGCTGTTTGATGCAGAAGGTATCGCGCAAGCGGCGGAAGCCGTGCTCACCCACAACCCCGGCCCGGTGCTGCAATACGGCGCCACGGAGGGCTATCAGCCCTTGCGCGAAGGCATCAGCACCTTCATGGCGGGCAAGGGCAGCAGCGTCAAGCCAGAAGGACTGATCGTCACCACCGGCAGCCAGCAGGCGCTGGACCTGATCGGCAAAACCATGATCTCGCCGGGCGACAAGGTGATTGTGGAGGCGCCCACTTTTTTGGCCACCATCCAGTGTTTTCGGCTCTATGGGGCCCACATCATTGGCGCACCGATCGATGCCGACGGCGTGGATGTGGACAGGTTGGAGGCGCTGATCGAAGAGCACAGACCGAAGCTGGTCTACCTGATTCCCACCTTTGGCAACCCGAGCGGCGCCACGCTCAGTTTGGCACGGCGCCAGCGCATTCTTGAAATTGCGGCCCGCACGCAAACGCTGGTGGTGGAAGACGACCCTTATGGCGAGCTGTACTTTGACCAAGCCCCGCCACCGAGTCTGCTGGCGCTGAGCGACGGCGTGCCGGGCAGCCGCGACTGGCTGGCGCATTGCGGCAGTTTCAGCAAGATACTGAGCCCCGGTTTGCGCGTGGGCTGGCTGGTTGCGCCGCCTGCGCTATTGGCCAACGCCACCATGTGCAAGCAGTTCAGTGATGCCCATACCAGCAACCTCACGCAAGCCATTTGTGCCCATTACCTGACCATGAATCGCCTGGACGGCACACTGGCCGTGGTGCGTAAAACCTACGCCGAGCGCGCGCGGGTCATGGCCGAATCGCTGCGCCGGGAGTTGGGTGATGCGATTGCATTCAACCAACCGCGGGGCGGCATGTTCTTCTGGGCCAGGCTGACCGGGGCAAACGGCAAGGGCAGCAATGCCTCCGACTTTGCCAAGCGCGCCATTGACCAGGGCGTGGCCTTTGTGCCCGGTGCGCCGTTTTTTGCGCATGACCCCGATCTGAGCACGCTGCGCCTGAGCTTTGCCACTGCTGATGTCGCCAAGATTGAAGAGGGCATAGGTCGGCTGGCGCAGGCGCTGTAACTGAATTTGTCGAAATTTATAAGAAATCAGCCTGTAGCCCCCGTGCAGTCTGACTAAGTAGCTATTAAAAAGTGAATAAAGGAATGGTATTCAGCAAGGCGGATTGCCGGGGAACCCATTTGCGCGCCATTTTGGCGCGCTGCTGCGCTAACGATCTCCGGCGCTTACTTTGCCAGTAACCGGTTAACGCTTTGCAGATCTTCCGCCTGGAGCGTGCCGCTGGCCTGGCGCAGCCTCAATCCGCCCACGAGCACGTCGTAGCGCGCCTTGGCCAGCCGGGCCTTGGTGTCGTACAACTGACTTTGTGAGTTGAGCACGTCGATGTTGATGCGCACGCCCACCTGGTAACCCAGCTTGTTGGCGTCCAGGGCGCTCTGGCTGGAAGCCTCGGCGGCTTCTAGCGCCTTGACCTGGCCTTGACCCGACTGCACACCGAAGAAGGCGGTGCGCGTGCCTTGGTCGACCGCGCGTTTGGTGCCTTCCAGGTCGCTGCGGGCCTTTTCTTCCAATGCCAGCGTTTCCTTGATCCGGTTCTGGATGGAAAAACCGGCGAACAGCGGCAGATTGAACGCCAGGCCGACGGTGGCAGCATTGGCGCGGTAGTCCATCGAGGTGCTGGCGGTCCCATTGTTCTGCGTGATGTTGTAACCCGCCGTCAAATCAAGTGTTGGCTTATGGCCGGCCCGCGCTTTTTGGGTTTCCAGTTGCGCGACATCCAGCGCGACCTGGGACTGCCTGATGCCAGGGTGGTTATTTTCAGCTTGCGCCACCCAGGCGTTGACGTCGTTGGGCACCAGGGCCGGCATTGCCAGCGGCAGCGCCAGTGATTGGGGTTGGGCGTCAACCTTGCCCACCAACTGGTCGAGCGCAATCTTCTTGACCCGCAGATCATTTTCAGCCGCGATTTCTTGCGCTGTCCCCAGGTCAAAGCGGGCTTGGGCTTCACGCGTATCGGTGATGGTCGCCGTGCCGACTTCAAAGTTGCGCTTGGCCGACGCCAGTTGCTCGCCCACGGCAGCCTTCTGGGCTTTGATAAAAGTCAGGTTGTCGATGGCAGCCAGCACATCAAAGTAAGCCTGGCTGACGCGCACGATCAAGTCCTGGTCGGC
>DATCIC010000315.1:0-5650 GCA_036508025.1 Rhodoferax sp.
GGCGGACAAGCTGCCTTTTGAGACCAATTTTTTTTACGTCGGAAAAAGCGGCGACTCCGTTCGCGTCCATGAAATCACCCCGCAGGGTATCAAGCCGATTCCCTACAACCCGGCCGACTTCAACTTCGGAAAAAACAAGCTGTCTCCGCAGACCTGGGGCGATCTCGGCTTTGGTGGCCTGCGCGCCTTCAACAACCTGAACTCGGCGACGTACAAGGACGAGCTTGTCGTTTTTTCCGGGGCCAGCTACTTCAGGGCGCTGGGCACCGGCCAACGCTACGGCCTGTCGGCGCGCGGCCTGGCGGTCGACACGGCGGGGGGCGCCAAGGAAGAGTTCCCGCGCTTTACCGAGTTTTGGCTTGAAAAGCCGGCCACCGATGCCAAGCAACTCACCCTCTATGCGCTGATGGATTCGCCGCGCATGACCGGCGCCTATCGTTTCGACATCACGCCGGGCGAGCAGACCGTGACGCAAGTGCAAGCCCGCATCTTCATGCGCCCAACCGACACGCCGGTCGCGACACTGGGCCTGGCACCGCTGACCAGCATGTTCTTCTTCGGCGAGAACCAGCCCCGCCCCGGCGACTTTCGCCCGAAGGTGCATGACTCCGATGGCTTGATGATCGCCACCGGCGACGGCGAATGGTTGTGGCGACCGCTGCAAAACCCGGCCGCCCCCGTCACGACCTCGTTCAGCATGAAGAGCTTGAAGGGCTTTGGCCTGATGCAGCGCGACCGCGCTTTCAACAGCTACGAAGACACCGAAGCCCGCTATGAACTCCGACCCAGCGCCTGGGTGACGCCGCTGGGGGACTGGGGCGCCGGCCGGGTCGAGCTGCTGCAATTTGCAACGCCCGACGAAACCCACGACAACGTGGCCGCCTATTGGGTTCCAGCAAAAAGCCCGAAGCCGGGCCAATCGCTGGATTTCGCTTACACCATTCACTGGCAGGGCAAAAACCAGCAGTTGCCGCCCAACGGCTGGGTCACGCAATCGCGCCGCGGCACGGGCTACACCAAGCTCGCAGCAGAGGCCCTGGGCCAGCAAATCCAGTTCGTGATTGATTTTGCCGGCCCGGCCCTGGACGCCTTGCCCGAGGACGCGCCGGTCAAGGCCATCGCTACCGCCAACGCCAATGGCCGCGTGACGGAAAGCCTAGCCTACAAGAACCCGGCCACCGGCGCCTGGCGCATGACATTGCGCGTGCAGCGACTCAATCCGGCCCAGCCCGTCGAGCTGCGCGCCTTCCTCCAACACAACAACCAAACACTGAGCGAAACATGGACCAACCTGATCACACCGTGAGCCCCATCAGCGGGCGCAGCGTCTTGCGCGAAGAACGTCACCCCAATGCAGTCACTGCACCGCCGGTCAATCGCGCCAGCATGGTGCCGCGGCCGTGGCGAGGTTTCTGGAACAGCCTCGCCAGTGCGGCCCTGCGGCCCGTGCTCAAGCTGACGGAGCGGGTTCAGGCCCAGGAGCTTACAGCCGCTTCGATCACTGACAAGCCGGAGCCCTGGCAGCAAGCCGCCAGACGCCGGCGCGCCGTGTTCTTGCTGCTGACGGTGATCAGTACGGTATTGGCCACCAGTCTCTTCACGGACATACAGCCCGACTACGACAACGTCTTTTTGCAGTACGGCCAGGCCACACTGTTTGCCTTGCTGTCGGCTTGGGTAGTGACGGGCTTCATGACAGCGATGATGGGCTTTTACGTGATGCTGCGGGGCGACAGCCACAGCCTCTCAAGCAAAAAGGTTCAGCACCACACGCTCGATGACGCCACGCGCACTGCCATCATCATGCCGATCTGCAATGAAGATGTGCGCACGGTGTTTGCCGGCCTGCGCGCCACCTGTGAATCGGTGGCGCTAACAAAGCATGTCCAGGCCTTTGACGTGTTTGTGCTGTCTGACAGCAACAATCCGGCCATCCAGAAAGCCGAACGCGCCGCCTGGGAAGAGTTGCGGGCTCAGCTCGCCAGCCAGCCCGACCAGCCGCAAATCGAGGTCTACTACCGTCTGCGCAAACGCCGCACCGACCGCAAGTCCGGCAACGTGGCCGATTTCTGCCGTCGCTGGGGCAAGGACTACCGCTACATGGTGGTACTGGACGCCGACAGCGTGATGAGCGGCGACTGCCTGGTCTCCATGGTCAAGCTGATGGAAGCCAACCCCACCGCCGGCATCATCCAGACCGCTACCCAGGCCATCGGCCATGTCACACTGCACGCCCGGGCGCAGCAGTTTGCCTCGCGCGTGACGGGTCGCCTGTTTACGCTCGGCATGCAGTTCTGGCAAATGGGCGAGTCCCACTACTGGGGCCACAACGCCATCATCCGCATTGAACCGTTCATGGAGCATTGCGGGCTGGCGCGCATTGCCGGCACCGGCGGCATGTCGGGCAGCATCATGTCGCATGACTTTGTTGAAGCCGCCTTGATGCGCCGCGCCGGTTACCACGTCTGGCTGGTGGCCGATCTGGTGGGCAGCTATGAACAGCAGCCGCCTGATCTGCTGGCCGAACTGCAGCGCGACCGCCGCTGGTGCCAGGGCAACCTGCAAAATTCGCGCCTGATTGCCGAGCCCGGCATTCATCCGGTGCACCGCTCCATGTTTGCCACCGGTGCCATGGCTTATTTGTCAGCGCCTCTGTGGTTGAGCTTCATGACGCTGGGCACGGCGGCGTGGCTATCGGGTTCGCCCATGATTTCCAACTGGATGTTGCTGCCCGGCGAGTTGGTATCGCTCTGGGCCTGGACGCTGTGCATGCTGTTTCTGCCGCGCATTCTGGGTCTCGCCGCCGTGCTGCTCAACCGCCAGCAGCAGGCTTATGGCGGCACGGCCAGCCTGCTGCGTAGCGCCATGCTGGAAACCCTCATTGCCTTGCTGCAGGCGCCCGTTCGCATGCTGGCGCATTCGCTGTTTGTGGTGGTGGCGCTCACCGGCCTCAAGCTCGAATGGAAATCGCCCCCGCGCGAAGCGGCGGCAGTGCCATGGCGTTATGCGCTGGCGCAACTCGCCCCCATGAGTTTGATGATTGCTGTGCTGGCTGGCGGCGTTGCCATGATCGACCCACGCGCCCTGGTCTGGTTGCTGCCCGTCGGGTTGCCGCTGCTGCTGTCCATTCCCATGACCGTCGTGACCAGCCGCGTCGGCTTGGGGACGGTGATGCGGGCGCAAAACTACCTGCTGATTCCCGAAGAAACCAAGTCGCCGGCCGTGTTGCGCCGTGCCTGGCTGCACGCCAGCCAGCGGACCAAGCCACTGCTGCGAGCTGCCTGAGCCTTTCGGCAGCAAAGAGTTCAGGATTATTTGCTGCTAAATTCGATGACCCGCTCAGTTCACCATCACCAGTTTGCCCTTGACGCCGCGTGAGCCCATGTGGGCAAAGGCTGCCTTGAGCTCCGCCATCGGCAGGGTGCTGTCGATGACCGGTTTGATTTTGCCCTGGCCATACCATTGGGCCAATTCCTTCATCATGGCGGCGTTGGCCTGGGGTTCGCGTTTGGCAAACTCGCCCCAGAACACGCCGACGATGGAGGCGCCTTTGAGCAGCGCCAGGTTGAAGGGCAGGGCGGGAATCGGCCCGGCCGCAAAACCCACCACCAGATAGCGCCCGCGCCAGGCAATGGAGCGAAAAGCGGGCTCGGCGAAGTCGCCGCCGACCGGATCGTAAATGACATCCGGGCCCTTGCCCGCAGTGAGCGTTTTGACCGTCTCGCGCAGATTTTCACGGCTGTAGTTGATGGTGGCATCCGCGCCAATCGATTGGCACAGCGCGCATTTTTCATCGGTCGATGCCGCCGCTATCACTTTCGCCCCACAGGCTTTGGCAATTTGGATCGCTGCGGTACCGACGCCGCCGGCAGCACCGAGCACCAGCACGGTTTCCCCGGCTTTGAGCTGCGCCCGGTCCACCAGCGCGTGGTGCGAGGTGGCGTAGATCATGATGAAGGCTGCGGCGTCCACAAATGGAAAACCATCCGGTAGCGGCAGACACAGCGCTGCCGGCGCTAACGTGTGCGTGCCAAAGCCGCCCGTACCTGACAGGCAGGCCACGTGCTGGCCAACTTTCAGGTGGGTGACGTCATCGCCCACAGCCTGCACCACGCCCGCATACTCGGAGCCCGGCACAAAGGGCAGGGGCGGTTTCATCTGGTACTTGTTCTGCACGATCAGGAGATCGGGGAAATTCAGGCTGGCCGCCTTGATCTCAATCAGTACTTCGCCCGCCTTCGGGCTCGGGGTGGGCAATTCTTTCCAGGTCAGGGCGTCGACGCCCACGGGGTTTTCACAGAGCCAGGCATGCATGGGGGTAAGTCTCCTAATTTGTTGCGGAGATGATAGTTGGTCGCAACTTCGGAAAATGTCGCTCGTGCGACCTGAGCGCCCAAGCTGCTGCGCCACCTACAATGAATATCAACTCAGTTTGACTATGAAAATTCTTATTTGCAATGACGATGGTTATCAGGCGCCGGGCCTGGTGGCGCTGTTTGACGCCCTGAAAGACGTGGCGGAGGTCGAGGTGGTTGCGCCGGAACAAAATAACAGCGCCAAATCGAACGCCTTGACCCTGCATACCCCGATGTATGTCTGCCGTGCCAGCAATGGCTTTCGCTACATCAACGGCACACCCGCTGACTGCGTGCACATTGCGCTGACTGGCTTGTTGGGCTATCGGCCGGACCTGGTGCTGGCAGGCATCAACAACGGTGCCAATATGGGCGACGACACGATTTATTCGGGCACCGTGGGGGCGGCGATGGAAGGTTATCTGTTTGGCATACCGGCTATTGCATTTTCCCAGGTTGAGAAAAATTGGAGTCATCTGGCGTCGGCGGCGCGTAAAGCCCGTGATCTGGTCTTGCAGATGTCTCAGCAAAACCTGATTGGGAGCAGCCCCTGGTTGCTCAACGTGAATATTCCCAATTTAACTTTTGACGAAATCGCCCATGTGAAGCTGTGTCGGCTTGGGCGGCGTCACGCGGCCGAGGCTGTGATTACCCAGGTCAGTCCGCGCGGCGACACCATGTACTGGATCGGTGCTGCGGGCCCGGCCAAGGACGAGGCTGAGGGTACTGATTTTCATGCCACCAGCCACGGCCATATTGCGATGACACCGCTGAAGGTGGATTTGACCGACCATGACAGTCTCGGGTATTGGGCTCAGACGGCCGCCAAGTTGACCGGCGCATGAAGGAACGCCCCCCTTTTCCGGTTCGACTGGATTTTTCGGCGGGTACGCCCACCGCCAGACCATCCGCCCCGCGGCGCGCTGGTCTGGCCCAGAGAGCGGGCGTCAAGCCACCCGGCAAGCTGCTTTCGCAGGGCGTGGGCATGGACTCCAGTGCAGTTCGCATGAACATGGTGCGCAAGCTCGTCCAGCAAGGTGTCAGCGACCCGATGGTGCTGGCGGCCATGCAGTCGATTGAGCGCCACCGGTTTGTCGACACTGCACTGGTCAATCAGGCCTATGAAGACACCAGTCTGCCGATCGGCTTGGGGCAGACCATATCCAAACCTGGTGTGGTGGCCCGCATGCTGGAACTGCTACGTAACGGTGCGTCTGGCCAATTGGGGCGCGTGCTGGAGATCGGAACGGGCTGTGGTTATCAAGCGGCAGTGTTGAGCCGGTTGGCGCACGAGG
>DATCIC010000316.1:0-8790 GCA_036508025.1 Rhodoferax sp.
AAACAGCAGCCCGTAGATCATGGTGCTGGCGCGTAGCCAAAGCGGGCGGGGCAGGGAGGCGATCATGAGCGCTGCATCACTTCACCAAATTTTTGACCGCTTAAGCGCAAGCCAAGCCAGACGATGGCCGTGGACAAGCCCAGCAGCAAAAAGCCAAAGGCGGCGCCCTGTTCCCAGTTGAAGCGGGTGATGAACTGGGTGTAAATCTGCTCGGTGAACCATTGCGAGTTTTTGCCACCCAGCAGCGTTGGCGTCAGGTAGTTGCCCAGGGTCAGCATGAACACCACAATGCAGCCCGCCACAATACCGGGTGCGGCGTGCGGAATCACAATCTGGCGCAGGATCGACCAGCCGTTGCCGCCCAGGTCGTAGGCGGCTTCAATCAGCGAGTCGTCCAGGCTCTCGAGCGCGCTGATCAGCGGGATCACCATGAACAGCATGGAGGTGTAGACCAGCCCGACCAGAATCGTGCTGTCGTGGTAGACCATCTCGATCGGCACGGGGCTCAAGCCCAGCCACACCAGCAACTGCGGCAGCACGCCGGACTCGCGCAACAAAATCATCCAGCCCAGGGTGCGCACCGTCTCACTGACCCAAAATGGAATCAGGCACAAGATGAACAGCATCGACTTGTTGCGACCGCGCGCCAGCTTGGCAATGGTCCAGGCAATCGGGAACGCCATGAACAAGGTGATGACGGTCGCCAAAATCGACATCAGTGCCGTGCGCACAAAGGTGTGCCAGTAGAGCGGCTCTTCAATAAAAGTGCGGTACTGCGCCAGGCTGACCTCGTAGACGCGGGGTGCTACCCGTGCCCGCAGCGACAAGATGCCAAGTTCGACGTGCGGCAACACAATCAGCCCCAGCAGCCACAACAGCGCTGGCGCCAACAGCAGCATGAGCATCAGCCGTGCGTACGGCATGGCGTTGCCGGAAGACTCAGTTTGCAAAGCACACAGCCCGTTGCGCATCGAAGCCGAAACTCACGCGCTCACCCACCGTCAGGTCGGCGAATTGACCAGTCTGGGGCAGCGCAATGCGGAATTCGGTGCGCGAGTTTTCCTCGTGCAACAGCACCGCCGAGTTGGCACCGTCGAACAGCAGGCTGTCAATCTGCGCGTGGTAATGGGGTCGGCCTGCGTCGGCAAAGACCGATGCGTTGCGTGCCAGGCTGGCCACTTCGGGCCGCACAAAGACTTGCACCGAGTCACCGCTGCGCACCGTTCCCGTCGCCCGTGCCCAGAGCATCAGGCCCTGATCGCTGGTCACACTCACGACGCCGTCGCTGACTTGCGTCGCCCGGCCTTTGACGCAATTGTTGGCGCCAACAAAACCAGCTACAAACGGCGTCTGCGGCTGGTAGTACAAAGCTTGTGGTGTGCCCACTTGCTCAAAGCGGCCGTGGTTCATAACCGCTACATGGTCCGACAGCACCAGCGCTTCAGACTGGTCGTGCGTGATGTAAACAAAGGTGGTGCCAAAGGCGGCCTGCAACTGCTTGAGCTCGATCTTCATATGCTCACGCAGCTTCAAGTCCAGCGCACCCAGGGGTTCGTCCAGCAGCAAGAGCGTGGGCTCCAGCACCAGACTGCGGGCAATCGCCACACGCTGCTTTTGTCCGCCAGACAACTGATCGACGCGCTTATCTTGCGCACCGGGCAGGCTGACGCGCTCCAGCATGTCACCCACACGGCGTTTGATTTCGTCTTTGGCGACGCCGCGGCGCGCCAGACCGTAGCCCACGTTGTCGCCCACGTTCATCATCGGGAACAGCGCCAGGTGCTGAAACACCATGTTGACCGGGCGCCGATTGGGCGGCACGTCGTTCATGGGCTTGCCGCCAATCTGAATATCACCGGAGTCAGGGCTCAAAAAGCCCGCAATCATGCGCAGCAGCGTGGTTTTGCCGCAGCCGGAAGGCCCCAGGATGGAGAAGAAACTGCCGCGCGCCACTTCGAGAGACAAGTCATCCACGGCATGGAACGCGCCGTAGTGTTTGGCCACATGGGTGGCCTGCAGGTCAGGCTGCGCCCCGGCGGGCACAGCAGCGGCTGTGGCATTCAAAGGGCAATTTCCCGCCGGGCCGCCCCAAGGGAAATTAGCCCCCTCGGGGGGCAGAGAGGACACGCAGTGCCGAACGTGGGGGTCATTTAGTTGGCCGCTTTGATGCGGTCCAGCACCCGGCCTTCAATCTCTTCAATGCCAGCGGGAACCGCCGGGTACCACTTGACGTTTTTCAAAGCTGCTTCAGGGAAGCTGGCGGCAAACTGGGCCTTCAGCTTGGCGTCCATCAGCTGGTCCGCGCCCTGGGAGGCCGTGAAATTGCCTGCCGACTTGGCCACCCGGGCCGCAATCTCGGGGCGCAGGTTGAAGTTGATCCAGGCGTAAGCGGCGGTATCGTTCTTGCCTTTGGCCGGAATGGCAAAGGTGTCGATCCAGCCGAGTGCGCCAGACTTGGGCGCGATGAACTGGATTTCAGCCTTCTCGCCATTGAGCTTCCAGCCGCCCGTGTCCCACATCATGGCACCGGCGATTTCACCGGTGCGCATGCCGTTGAGCAACTGGTCTTTGTTGTCCCAGAAGAATTTCAGGTTTCCTTTGCAGGCGATCATGGTTTGGCCCACTTCGTCCATCAGCGCGCCGTAGGCTTTGGGGTTGTTGTAGAGCGCAAACGGGTCCTTGCCAGATGCAAAGGCAAACGCCAGCAGGGTCGGGCGTTTCAGGCGCACGGCGGTTTTGCCTTTGACATCGGCACGGCACAGATCCGGGTAGTCGGCCATCTTGGTGAGGCTGGTGTTGACCACCAGGCCGTCGGTGCCCCAGATGTGCGGCAGACCATAGACCTTGCCGCCCAGCGTGGTGTTTTTCTTGGTCGCTTCCAGCATGGAGGGAATGAACAGTTCGGCTTTGAGTTGGCTCATATCCATGGGCTTGTAAATGCCAAATTCCTGTTGCGGCCCGGTGATGCGGTCTTGCGACGGCTGCGCCAGATCAAAGCCTGCACCGCCAGTGGCGCGCAGCTTGGAGATCATTTCTTCGTTGTTGGACAGGGTCAGCGCCACCTTGTAGCCGCTTTCTTTCTCGAACTGCGCCACCACGTCAGCCGGCGCGTAGTCAGCCCAGGTCAGCAGGCGCAGGGTTCTTTCCTGGGCCAGGGCCGCGGTGCTCAAGCCGAGCGCGACGGCGCTGGTGGCGAGAAAAGCGTGGATAATTTTCATGAGGGTTTCCTTCCTGATTAAGGGGTGACAACATTCGATTTGGACGATAACGCCAAAAAGCTTAATGAGCATACGGCGGCCAAATGACATTTTGGTGTCAGTGGCTTGACGAAGATATGGTACTTTCCCGGTATGAGCTTCTGGATCGACACCCATTGCCACCTGGATGCACAAGAGTTTTGGCCCGTAGCCCAGGCGGTACGGGCGCGAGCAGCTATTAATGACGTAGCGCACTGCGTGGTGCCTGCCGTCGAGGTCGGCAACTTTGATGCTGTGCGGGAACTCGCACACGGCGGCGGCGACAGTTACGCACTGGGCATTCACCCCTTGTACGTCAAGGCAGCGCAAGACGATGCGCTGGATCGACTCGATGCCGCGCTGGCCCAACAGCAGGGCGACCCGCGCCTGGTGGCCATCGGTGAAATCGGCTTGGACTACTTTGTGCCGGAGCTGTGTGTCAGCCCGCTGCGCGAACGCCAGGAATATTTTTTTCGGTCACAGCTCAAGTTGGCGCGCCAGTACGACTTGCCCGTGATCCTGCATTCGCGCCGTTCGGTCGACAGCGTCCTCAAAGCCCTGCGTCAGGTCGCAGGCAGCACCGGGCAGTGGCACGGCATTGCCCACGCCTTCAATGGCAGTGAGCAGCAGGCCCACGCCTTTATGGCGCTGGGCTTCAAGCTCGGCTTTGGCGGCGCGCTCACTTATGAACGCGCGCTGCAGTTGCGACGCCTGGCGGCCAGCCTGCCCCTGGACGCCATCGTGATGGAAACCGATGCGCCCGACATGCCGCCGCACTGGTTGTACAAAACGGCGGAACAGCGCGCGGCGGGCGCCGTGCAAGGCCGCAACGAGCCGGGTGAGTTGCCGCGCATTGGGGCCGAACTGGCGGCGCTGCGCGGCATCAGCGCTGACGAACTGGCCGACGCCACGACGCGCAACGCGCTGGAGGCACTGCCCCGGCTGGGTGCTTTGCTGGCGCGAGGCGGTGGCGGCGGCGTTTGGGGATAATCGCCCCATCTTGAAAAAACGCACACACACCCTCCCCGAAGTTAATTTCTCTGACGACGGCCCGGTCCGTCACCTGCATCTTGGCACCGAATGGATTCAGGGCTCGATGTACCTGGACCAGCCCAACGCGCTGGTGCATGAGTACATCCAGCGCATGATGGCCTGGCTGCTGTTTGTGGAGCCCGATTCGGTCAAAGATCGCCAGGCAGTGCAGCTGGGCCTTGGGGCGGGTTCACTGACCAAGTTTTGCCATAAAGAACTGCGCATGAAAACCACCGCCATTGAGCTTAACCCGCAGGTGCTCGTCGCCTGCCGCGGCTGGTTCAAGCTACCGGCTGAAAACGCACGCCTGCAGGTGGTGCTGGCGGACGCCGCGCAAGAAATCCAGAACCCCAAATGGTGGGGCACGGTGGATGCACTGCAGGTTGATCTGTATGACCATGAGGCTGCGGCACCGGTGCTCGACAGCCTGCCGTTTTATAACCACTGTCGGCGTATGTTGACACCGCAGGGCTGCATGACGGTGAACCTGTTCGGCCGTGCCTCCAGCTTTGCCCGCAGTGTCGAAAAAATATCGGCTGCCTTTGGCAAGGAAGCCGTTTGGGCCTTCAAGCCCACGCGCGAAGGCAATACCGTGGTGCTGGCGCAAAGTACGCCAAGCCGCCCCAAGCGCGAGGTGTTGATGGCGCGCGCTGACATCATTGAGGCGCAATGGGGTCTGCCCGCCAGCAAGTGGGTGCGCGTGTTCAAGCCGATGCTGACATGAACAGCGCCGCAGCATCCAGGACCCGCAACCCGGCCCCTGCTGGCCCGCTGGATTGGCGTAGCCTGGTGCTCTGGCTGCACGGCGACGGTGTCATCAGCACCGAAGAAGCGCAGCGTATCAACGCCCGCTGCGCCCAGGCCGAGAGTGTGCAGCACCCCTTGGTGCGCCTGGCCAGTGTGTCGGTGCGCCGTGCCGATGATGGCAAGGCGCTGGACATCGAACTGCTGACCCAGTGGCTGGCCGGGCGCGCCGGCTTGGACTATTTGCGCATTGACCCGCTCAAGGTGGATGTCGGCAAAGTGGCCGACACCATGAGTGGGGCCTATGCCGAGCGCCACAAGATATTGCCGGTGCAGGTTACGCCCACCGAAATTGTGGTTGCCACCGCCGAACCTTTCATGACGGATTGGGTGGCTGAAGTGGAGCGCCAGTCGCGCCGCAGTGTGCGCCGGGTGGTGGCCAGTCCGCAGGATATTCACCGTTACACCGCAGAATTTTTTGCTCTCGCCAAGTCGGTGCGTGCCGCCAACAAGGCCGGTGGCAACGCCGGGGGTGCCAGCTTCGAGCAGCTGGTGGAACTGGGCAAGACCAGCAAGCAGCTTGATGCCAATGACCAGAGCGTGGTGCAGGTGGTGGACTGGCTCTGGCAGTACGCCTTTGACCAGCGCGCCAGCGACATCCACCTGGAGCCGCGACGCGAACAGGGCGTGATCCGATTTCGCATCGACGGTGTGTTGCACCCGGTGTACCAGATGCCGATGGGCGTGCTCACTGCCATGACGGCGCGCATCAAGTTGCTGGGCCGCATGGATGTGGTGGAACGCCGCCGTCCGCAAGACGGCCGCATCAAGACGCGCAACCCGGGCGGCGACGAAGTTGAAATGCGGATTTCGACGCTGCCCACCGCTTTTGGCGAGAAGATGGTGATGCGTATTTTTGACCCGGACACCACTGTCAAGGACCTCGATGCGCTCGGTTTCTCGGCGCACGACGCGCAGCGCTGGGAGGCTTTGGTCAAGCGGCCGAATGGCATCATTCTGGTCACCGGACCAACCGGGTCGGGCAAAACCACTACCTTGTATTCGACCCTGAAGCGCATTGCCACTGAAGAGGTGAACGTCAGCACGATCGAAGACCCGATTGAAATGATCGAGCCCGCGTTCAACCAGACCCAGGTGCAGACGCAGCTTGATTTTGGTTTTCCGGAAGGCCTGCGCGCCCTGATGCGGCAAGACCCGGACATCATCATGGTGGGTGAAATCCGCGACCAGCAGACCGCCGAGATGGCGGTGCAGGCCGCGCTCACCGGGCACCTGGTGTTCTCCACCCTGCACACCAACGACGCGCCGTCAGCGGTGACACGCTTGATGGAGCTGGGTGTGCCGTCCTATCTGATCAACGCCACGCTGCTGGGCGTGCTGGCGCAGCGGCTGGTGCGCACCTTGTGCCAGCAATGCAAAGTGCCCGACCCGGCGGCGACGCGCGAGGCACTGGCTGAAGTGGTCAAACCGTGGCAGATCAGCGGTGGCTACAAACCGTTCAAACCGGTCGGCTGTGTCGATTGCCGCATGACCGGCTTCATGGGCCGCATGGGGCTGTATGAGTTGTTGGTCGTCAGCGAGGCCTTCAAGGAAAAAGTCAACCGGGAGCCGAACGCCGATGCCATCAAGCGCCAAGCCGTGCTGGATGGCATGCGTCCGCTGCGGCTGGCCGGCGCCTTGCGTGTGGCCGAAGGCTTGACGGTGCTGGAAGAAGTTCTGTCGTCGACGCCGCCCATGACTTGAAAGCCTGGTGTGCAACCGGATGCTAAGGCCGTTCTAAAATGGACGCTGATCATCCAAATGGGCTACATGTGCTTTCAAACCGTTTATTGGCAATTTTTTTCGCAGGCTTATGCTGCCTGAGCGCGGGCGCTGTTGAATACTCCCCCCGGGCGCAGTCCACGGCCAAGGTCAATTTACCGGCCCGGCTGGCCGAAGTGGAACGCGACCCCAAACTACTGGCCGTCCTCATCAAGGCTGGCCGTGAGGTGTCGGCCGTCTGTGGCAATTGTCACGGCGTTGGAGGGAACAGCTTTAACCCGGACATCCCCAATCTTGCCGGTCAAAACGCCGTTTACCTGCTCGAACAAAATCGTCAGTACGCCGATGGCCTGCGCGATGACAAATTCATGCAGGGAATGATGCGAGCGATGACCAGCGACGAAAAGATCGGTCTCGTGTTGTTTTATGCCGCCGAGAAGGTTGCGCCGCAGCCCGTTTCAAATCCTGCGCTTGCGGCCAAAGGCAAGCAGCCATACAACAACAATTGCGCGAGTTGTCATGGTGAGCATGGGTATGGCGGTCAGTCTGTCGCCCGCATCGCCGGGCAACAGCTGGATTACCTGGAAGAGATCATTGAACACTATCGGAAAGGAACCGACGTACTGCTGGATCGCAAATGCGCGGCAAGCATCAAACGGTTGACCAAGCCCGAGACTGATGCGGTCGTGGCCTATATCAGGTCGCTGCACTAGCTCTAATGCCGCGTTGACCAATCACGCCTGGATCATTGGGCAGGGCGCGAATGGCGTTAGCCTAACCCTGACACTTATCGTCGCAAGGAAGCCCAATGCCATTCCAATCATCGCTGCAACAGCATCTCAAACAGCACCCGCAACGCGCTGCCCTGCACAACGAGGTTCACGCCCGCCCGCCGCAGGCGCTGGCTGCGCCCCTGGCGATCTCCCATGTGGTCATGCTGTGCGACGCGGCGCAGCGCGATGCCAGCCGCGCGCATGTATCAGCGCTCTTACGCGACCACCACCTGCCGCTGCCTGATCCGCAGTCCAGTCATTTTCGGATGGACCTCGGCCCGTTCCACATTCGCTGGGAGCTGCACACCGAGTTTGTCACCTGGACCTTCATGTGCCCGCTGTCCACCGCCCGTTTGGGCGAGATCGAGCCCGCGCTGGCCCTGGCCGCCGTGCCGCAAGACTGGTTGACGGGTTTGCCGGGACAGTGTTTGTGCAGCTTGCACCTGTGGGTGGTTTCAAACCATACGCTGGGCACGTCGGCGCTGGTGAAACAGGTGCTGCAGGAAGACGCGTTGCTGGCCTCCAGCGTGGCCGGTGGTGGTGGCGAGGTTTACACCGACTTTGCCATGCATGCCGATGGCTTTTCACGCATGGTGCTGCTGGCGGGCAACTTGTCGCCGCGCCGGTTGGGCCGTTTGGTACAGCGCCTGCTGGAGATTGAAACCTACCGCATGGCGGCTTTGCTGGGCTTGCCCACGGCGCGCGAGGCATCTGGCATGTTGTCCAGCGCCGAGCGTGAGCTGGTCGAACTCGCCAGCGCCATTCGCAGTGCCAGCCCCGAGGATGAGCCGCTGCTGCTGGACCGCTTGACCAAGCTGGCCGGGCAGGTGGAGAGCCAGCATGTGGCCACGCATTCGCGCTTCTCGGCCAGCGCTGCTTATTTTGAGCTGGTGGATAAGCGTATCGGAGAAATCAACGAGTTCGCGTTACCCGGCATGCAGACCATCGGCGAATTCATGGATCGGCGCCTGACGCCTGCACGCAGCACCTGCGAGTGGGCCAGCCGACGCCAGGAGGCGTTGTCGCAGCGGGTCTCGCGCATCAGCAATTTATTGCGCACGCGGGTCGAGATCGAACAGCAGCAAAGCAGTCAGGCCTTGCTGGCGACCATGAACCAGCGGCAAGACCTGCAACTTAAATTGCAGTCGACGGTGGAGGGACTGTCGGTGGCGGCCATCACCTATTACATCGTCGGTCTGGTGAGTTACCTGGCCAAGGGCGCG
>DATCIC010000317.1:0-3614 GCA_036508025.1 Rhodoferax sp.
GCGCCCCCTTGGCTTGGAGGCTGGCGACTGCGCCAGGGCTGCTTGCCTCGTCGCCACTCGCCGCCATCACCGCTAGAAACACGTCTTCCAGATCGGCTCGCCGAATTTCCACGTCCAGCGCCGTCAAGCCGGCTTCACGTACTGCCGCCAGGTATTGCTCAATGGCCTGCGCGTCCTGCGCCGGGAACTGCACCACGCGCCCGGTCACGCGGGCTTGCAAGGCCAGGGCTTCGGGAAGCTCGCCATCAATTTTGAAGCGCAGCAGGTTGCTGGTGCCTGACTTGAGCAGCGCACTGGTACTGTCCAGTGCCACCACCCGGCCAGATTTGAGCATGGCGATGCGGCCGCACAAGGCTTCGGCTTCTTCGAGGTAATGGGTCGTTAACAGCACGGTGTGACCGAGTTTGTTGAGTTTGCTAATGAATTGCCACAGGGTCTGGCGCAACTCCACATCCACGCCAGCGGTCGGCTCATCGAGCACGATCACCGGTGGTTTGTGCACCAGCGCTTGCGCCACCAGTACACGCCGTTTCATACCGCCCGAGAGTTGGCGCATATTGGCGCTGGCCTTGTCGGTCAGGCCCAGGTTTTCCAGCAACTCATCGATCCAGGCGTCGTTGCGGCGGATGCCAAAGTAACCCGACTGGAAACGCAGCGCCTCCCGCACATTGAAGAACGGATCAAACACCAGTTCTTGCGGCACTACGCCGAGCTTGCGTCGCGCCTGGGCGTAGTCCGTTTGGACGTCATGCCCCAGCACCGTCACGCGGCCTGAATTAGCGCGGGTCAGACCGGCCAGAATGCTGATCAGCGTGGTTTTGCCAGCGCCATTGGGTCCCAGCAGGCCAAAAAATTCGCCCTCTTCGACATCCAGGCTGACGCGGTCGAGCGCCAGAAAAGTGCTGCCTTGGGGTCCGCGGGGAGAAGGATAGGCTTTGGAGACTGACTGAAACGAGATGGCGGGCATGACAGACCGCTAGTTTACCGGGGTCGGCGCTGTGGGCGGCGTGGCCGCCAGCAACTCGACCACACCATACAGCGTTGCCAGATCAGCCAGCCGCTTGGGTAGACCTTGGGTTGAGAAGCGCTTACCTTGAGCCAATGCAGCGCGCCGGAACTCAAGCAACACTGCCAGCGCCGACGAGTCAAATCGGTTCAAAGGGCTGGCATCCACAACCGCATCGGGGCCCGAGAGCGAAGCCAAGTCTTGCACCAGAGCCCGCAGACACGCATTGGCTTGGGGCTGGGTCAACTCTTGCGGCAAGACCAGCATGCTCATCCCTTCTTGGCGTTGGTTTTGTTGCGTTCAACCAGGGTGGCAATCAAGCCGTCAATGCCTTTGGCATTGATTTCCTGAGCAAACTGGCTGCGGTAGGTGTCGACCAGCCACACACCCAGTACATTCAGGTTATAAATTTTCCAGCCTGCACCTTCGCCAGGCGTCCTTTCCAGTCGGTAGTCGAGTTGAATCGGGTCACCCCGACCCTTGATTTCAGTGCGTACGACCACTTCTTTATCGTCAGTGCCCGAGCGCATGGGTTTGACGCTGAAGGTCACGTCGTTAACCTGGGTCAAGGCGCCGGCATAGGTACGCACCAGCAAAATTTTGAACTCTTCCTGCAAGCGCTGTTGCTGTTCTGGCGTGGCCTGGCGCCATTTGGGCCCCACTGCTGAGGCCGTCATGCGTTTGAAATCAACATTGGGCATCACCAGGCGGTCCACCAAGGCAACGATCTTGGAAACGTCGCCGCTTTGAATGGATTTGTCGGCCTTGATGCCGGTGAGGACCTCGGTGGACAAACGTTTGATAAAAGCATCGGCTGCTTCGTCCGCCGCGTGTACTGGCATAGCCAGCACAGCCACTGTGCTCACAACAAGTGCCGCGAAAAGATGACTGAATGAACGACGTTTCATGGTTTGGCTTTCTCATCGCCGGGCGTGCCGGATTTTTTTAAAGTTTGTACCCAGGCCCGGGTGCGGTCACGGACCTCCGAAAAATCCTGCTTCACAGGTGACTTTTCAACCTCGCCATCATCGGGCGGGTTGCCATCGTAAATGCTGCTGCGACGACGTTGAAGATAGGCGTCGCGGGTAAAAGTGTATTTGTCCAGCGCGACGGATTCCAGCATGGCGGAGGCTCCCAGTAACGAGGCCCGTGTGTCGACCAGGCGCAGCAAAGTGACGCTGTTGCGGGTTGGAATGTGCTCAATGCCCGAGACCATGTTGCCTTGTGCATCCACGGGCAGTGCCGCCGTGTCGCGCAACGTGGACGGTCCCAGCACGGGCAGTACCAGGTAAGGGCCGGGCACGACACCCCAGTAACCCAGGGTATGCCCAAAATCCTTGGTGTGGCGTTCAATCCCCATCTCGGACGCCACATCCAGAATGCCGCCCAGACCGATGAAGGTATTGACACCAAAACGCACGAAACTATTGGCTGCTGGCTCGCCTTTGAACTGCAAGGCATTGTTCACACCCGACCAGGCATCCTGCAAGTTGGCAAAAAAGTTGCGAACACCCCGGCGTACCGGTGCGGGCAAGACGTCCTGATAGGCCGTGGCTACCGGCTTGATGACCGCGACATCGACTGCATCATTGAACTGGTAAACCCCGCGGTTAAAAGGCTCCAGCGGATCGTTCGGATTGGCACTGGGCCCACTGGCACAGCCAGTGAGGGCCACCAAAAGCAGAGCAAGGCCTGCCCGTGGCGTATAGCGCGGCAGACAAGGAACCATTTGATGCATTTGGCCACTCCCTGTCATTTATTGACCCCATCGGCAGCAGGCGTGCTGCTGTCGGCTGCCTTGCTGAATAAAAATTGACTGATCAGATTTTCAAGCACCACCGCTGACTGGGTGCTGGAGATGGTGTCACCATCGGCCAGCGTCTTCTCATCGGCACCGGGTTCCAGCCCCAAATATTGCTCACCGAGCAAGCCGCTGGTGAGGATTTTCAGGGAACTGTCTTTGGGGAATACATATTGATTCTCCAGTGCCAGGGTCACGCGGGCCTGAAATGATTTGTCATCAAACACAATTTTCTCTACCCGGCCCACCACCACGCCAGCACTGCGGATCGCTGCTTTGGGCTTGAGTCCGCCAATGTTGTCAAATTTGGCGCTCACCTGGTAGGTTTTTTGAAAACTCAGGGTCAACAAATTAGCTGCCTGCAAGGCCAGGAACAGAATGGCCACAGCCCCGATCAGCACAAACAGGCCAACCCAGACATCATTTTTGGAGCGTTGCATACATCTTCTCTCTATATCGTAAACATCATGGCGGTCAGGATGAAATCAAGTCCCAGCACCGCGAGCGACGCCACGACCACAGTACGGGTGGTGGCGCTTGCCACACCTTCGGGGGTGGGTTGGGCCTCAAAACCTTGCAGCAGCGCGACAAAGGTCACGGTAAAACCAAACACAATGCTTTTTACAATGCCGTTGCCGACGTCTTGCCAGACATCGACACCGCCCTGAATCTGGCTCCAGAACGAACCGCCATCGACCCCAATCATCAGCACGCCCACCGCCCAGCCGCCTATGATGCCAGTGGCGCTAAACACTGCGGCCAACAAGGGCATGGTGATGACACCGGCCCAGAACCGCGGCGCCAGAA
>DATCIC010000318.1:0-2511 GCA_036508025.1 Rhodoferax sp.
CACCCGCGCCATCAGCCAGGGCGAAGATTTTCGCGCCGGGCGCTGGTGGTGGGAAGATGAGGCCGCCAAGGAATGCGGCCTGCATGTCAAAGCCAACCCGCTGCCAGAAAAGGCCTCCACATGAATGCCCCGATGCTTTCCAACCTGCTGCAACCCATGACGCACCACCCCCGCCCTGACCATTTAAGCAACGCCCATCTCGATGCGCTGGAGGAAGAAACCATCTTCATCCTGCGCGAGGTGGAGGCCGCCTTTGAGCGCCCCACCCTGCTGTTCTCCGGCGGCAAAGACTCGCTGGTGATGCTCAAGTGCGCCGAAAAAGCCTTTATGGACAGCAAGACCGGCGGCCGCATTCCCTACCCACTGCTGATGATTGACACCGGCCACAACTTCCACGAGGTTACTGATTTCCGTGACGCCAGGGCCAAAGAGCTGGGCGCCGAGCTGATTGTGCGCAGCGTCGAAGACTCAATGGCGCGTGGCACCGTGCGGCTGGCGCATCCGGGCGAAAGCCGCAACGTGCACCAGTCGGTCACGCTGCTCGAAGCCATTGAAGAATTTCGCTTTGACGCGCTGATTGGCGGGGCCCGGCGTGACGAAGAAAAGGCGCGCGCCAAGGAGCGCATCTTCAGCCACCGCGACAGTTTTGGTCAGTGGCAACCCAAAGAGCAACGCCCCGAGCTGTGGACGCTGTTCAACACCCGATTGCATCCGGGTGAGCATTTTCGGGTGTTCCCCATCAGCAACTGGACCGAACTCGATGTGTGGCAGTACATCGCCCGTGAACACGTCGCCCTGCCCTCGCTTTACTACACCCATCAACGTGCGGTGGTTGAGCGCAAAGGCCTGTTGGTGCCGGTGACCGACTTGACCCCCTTGAAACCCGGAGAAGTGGCTGAAACGCGCGACGTGCGCTTTCGCACCGTGGGCGACATCACCTGCACCTGCCCCGTGGCGAGCCTGGCTGCCACGCCAGACGATATCGTGATCGAAACCCTGGCCGCCGATGTGAGCGAGCGCGGCGCGACCCGCATGGACGACAAAACCTCTGAGGCTTCGATGGAGAAGCGAAAAAAAGATGGGTATTTTTAGTTGTCAGCCCGGCACGGTAGTGTGTCAAACCCGGCGCGGCGACCGGGCCATGTGCATGCGGTTTTGGGGTGAAAACACACGCGAAATCGAGAGTGCAGTCTGCCTGCGACTGTTGACGCGCGCCTTCCACCCCAAAGCCCGGTCACATGACCCGATCACCACGCCTCGCGTTGTTGATGAAATGGCCCAGACAGCAATAGCGATTAGCGGTGTGCGTTGGGTGCCTGACGTAGCGAAGTCAAGGAGGAGGCTCGGGCAAAGCCCGAGCCGGGGGACATTCGCGGAGTCAGACACCCAATGCGCGCTGCGGGTTAAAGCTACATAAGCATCACAAAACTGACATTTCGAGCAAACAGACCATCCAAAAAAACTACGAAAACAAAAATGAACACTATCAACAAAATAGCTGCTCACGCAACAGACACGGGGGCTACAGCCCAATTTGATACAAAATCGGCGCTGAAATTCATCACCTGCGGCAGCGTTGATGACGGCAAGAGCACGCTGATTGGCCGCTTGCTGCTGGACAGCAAAAGCGTGCTGCTCGACCAACTGGCCAACGTCTCCAAGAGCGGCGAGGCGGACTTGGCGCAGTTCACCGATGGCCTGTCCGCCGAGCGCGAGCAAGGCATCACCATCGACGTGGCGTACCGTTACTTCAACACCGCGCAACGCAAATTCATCATTGGCGACGCCCCCGGCCACGAGCAATACACCCGCAACATGGTGACCGCCGCCAGCAGCGCCGATGCCGCCGTGGTGCTGGTGGATGCCACCAAACTGCAATGGCAAAACCCCAACCTGGAGTTGCTGCCGCAAACCCGCCGCCATTCGCTGCTGGCCCACTTGTTGCGCGTCAACAGCATCGTGTTTGCCGTCAACAAGCTCGACGCGCTGGAAGACACGGCCAAGCCCGAAACGGCGGGCCAGGCAGCACTGGCATTTGCCAATATCAGCCACGCACTGGAAACTTTTGCGCAAGCCGCCGGTATTGAAGTTGCTGCGATCGTGCCCATTTCTGCGCTGAAAGGCCACAACGTGGTCGAGTCGGCCGAGGGCTGGTGCGGCTACAACGGCCCGAGTCTGCTCGACATTCTGGAATTGTTGCCCGTGACCCCGGCTGACACCGCCTTGCCGCTGGCGTTTCCGGTGCAATGGGTCGAAAAATTCTCAGCCAGCAGCGACACCTCCCAGGGTCGGCGTGTCTTTTGGGGCCGTGTCGCCACCGGTTTTGCCCAGGTCGGGCAAACTGTCAAGCTGTTGCCCAGCGGCCAAAGCGCCAGCATCGCGCAAGTACTGGGTCATACGCGCCAACCCGCCGCGGTGGCTGCCGGGCACAGCGCCGGCATTGTGCTGGACCGTGAGGTCGATGTGTCGCGCGGCGACTGGCTGCTGGCGGTTGAACCTGCTCCAACAGAT
>DATCIC010000319.1:0-3361 GCA_036508025.1 Rhodoferax sp.
ACTCTGATCGAAGCTTCTTTTTACAATATACGCGTTGGCGCCAACGTCGATGCCGCGCTCGCGATGTTCGTGCGATTCCAGTGCCGTCACCAGCACCACCGGCAGCTCCGCGAGCTGTTTGTCCGCGCGCACCTTGGCGGTCAGGTCGAAGCCGTCCATGCGCGGCATTTCCACATCTGACACGATCAAATCAAACGTGCCGGTCTTGAGGGTGGTGTAGGCATCCACTCCATCCACCGCCGTAGTGACCCGGTAGCCGGCCGATTCCAGGATGTTCTTGAGCAGTGCCCTTGATGTGATCGAGTCCTCCACCACCAGGATGGACTGCTTTGCCGCCACCCCATGCGTTTCAGCGGCAACAGGCGGTGGTACTGCTGCTGCCTGCCTTACCGCCGACTTCAGCAAATCGGGCACATTGAGCACAGCGACCACTTGACCGGTTCCCAGCACACTCGCGCCGGCGATGTTGCGCACGCGCGCGAGTTGCCGCCCCAGAGTTTTGACCAGCACTTCCTGCTCGCCGAGAATCTCGTCCACCTGGAACGCAACATGCTGGTGACCTGTACCGAGAACGACCACCAGCGCCTGCTCCGACACCTTATCGATTGCGCTCTGGCGCGGCAGCTCCAGCAAATCGCCGAGGCTGACCAGCGCAACAGCCTGTCCGCCGAGCGGAATCGTTGCGCGATTTTCGACTGTGCGGATATCCTTGCCGGCCACCCGCACCACGCACTCGACATGGTGCAAGGGGAGTACAAATAGCTGGCCGCCGGCGCGGACTAGCACACCGCGAAAAGTGGCCAGCATCAGCGGCAGCGTGATGCGCAAGGATGTCCCGGTATTCTGTACAGCGCCATCGTGACGGGACTCAACTGCGACGACTCCGCCCAGGCGCTCGACTTTTTCCCGCACGATGGCAAGGCCAAGCCCACGTCCCGAGATGTCCGTGATGATCTGGCTGGTGGAAAGTCCCGACTGAAAGATGACTGCCTGTGCCTGCTGCTCGCTCAATTGCTCTGCCTCCTCGGCAGAAACGAGGCCGAGCTTGCGTGCTGCCGCTTGCACCTTGGCCGCATCGATGCCCGCTCCGTCATCGGCAACCAGAATCTCGATTTTCCCGCCGTCTTTTTGCGCAATGGCGACCGTTATATTTCCGCAAGCTGGCTTGCCCTTGTCCTGCCGCATGGCCGGCTGCTCGATGCCGTGATCAATGCAATTGCGCAGCAGGTGCATCAGTGGATCTTTCATTTCTTCCAGCGTACGCCGGTCGACTTCAATTTCGCCACCCTGGATCACCAGCATCACCTGCTTACCCTGATCGCGGGCAAGCTCGCGGGTGAAACGCGGAAAAATATCGAGCAGCGAAGAAAAAGGCTGCAGGTGCATTTCCTTCACGTCATGCAGAAGACTATCACTCATGCCTGCCAGGGTGCGCCGGTCGTGCGCGGCGAACTTGCTCAAGCGCAGCAGCCGTTCCTCCAGCGTTTTCATGGACAGCTCTTCGGCTTCCAGATATTCCAGCAGCTTAGCGAGTTCCGGTGCGGGAAATTTCGGCAGTCCTGCGGCGGCACCATTGCTTCTGCCGCCCGCTTCGACATAACGTTCAATCAGCCGCAGCACGGGCCGCATGCGTGCCCGCTGTTTTTTCCTGGTTGAGAAGGAGACAGCGACCTCGCGCAACTCCTTGGCGCGCTGCGCCGAGGCCAGCCGCGGTGATAGCAGCTCCTCGACCTGTCGCATGACTGCATCGAGCTTCTGCGTGGAAACCCTGACCGTCTCGGATCCGAGGCTGGGCGATGGCGTCGACGTAGGCATGGCAAGCGGTGTGGTCGCTTCGGACGGCTCATCCAGGAGGGTGGCGATCGGAGTCGGTTGCAGCGACGGCATCGGTTGAACTGTTACGGACGGGGCAAACTGCCCTTGCAAGGCATCACTGAGCTGCCGGGTCAGTGTTGAAATCGCCGACTTCCCTGCAACGGCCATAGCCGCTCCTTCCGCCGAGAGGAACGTGCTCAAGCTATCAATCGCCACCTGCATCAGGTCGAACAGCGGTGGGGAAACGGCGAGTTGCTTGCCTTTCAGTGCCGCGAACACGCTTTCCAGCGACTGACAGACCGACTCGATCTCCCTGAGGTTGACCGCCCGTGCGGCCCCCTTCAGACTATGCGCCTCGCGAAACACGGTCTCGATGATTTCCGCATGCCGATCTGCCGTCGGGTTCTTCTCCAGTTCGAGCAACCCCGCCGACATCGCCTGAAGATGTTCGTCCGCCTCGACCCGGAAGGTCGCGAGCAGTCTTTTCAGGAAGTCATCGCTCTGTTTGCTCATGCGGCCTTGCCCCCGATCATGTCACTGAGCTTCTGCCCCAGTTCATGCAGGCTCTGTGCGGCGACCTCCGCCTGCCGGGTGCCGGCGACGTTCTGTACGCTGGCCTGTTTGATGTTCTCCATCGCCAGCGCCACCTGATCCATGCCCACCATCTGTTGCTGGCTGGACGCCGCGATCTGGGTTGCTGCCTGCGCTGCCTCATTGACGCTGTCGGCCAGCAGGCGGATCGATTCGCCGGTCTCCGTTGTTTGTTTCACCCCGGCTTGCACCGCCTTGTTGCCCTGCTCGGTGGCCAGTACTGCGGTGCTGGTCGCTTTCTGGATGTCGCCGAGTATCGTGCGCACCTGCGCCGTCGCCTGCCTGGATTGCTCTGCCAGGCTCTTGACTTCCTGCGCGACGACCGCGAAACCCTTGCCCTGCTCGCCGGCCTTGGCCGCTTCGATGGCGGCATTCACCGCGAGCAGGTTCGATTGCTCGGCCAGATCGTTGACCGTGGCGATGATCTCGCCGATCGCCTGGCTCTGTTCGGACAGACGCACGATGCTCTCGGCGATGGATTCCATTTGTTCCTGAATGCGCTGCATGCCGGCCATCGCCTGTTCCACCGATTTGCGCCCGCTCTGGGAAACCTGCGAGGCCTTTTGCGCGCTGTCGGAAACAGAACGCGCCTTCTGGTTTGCCAGCTGCGCCGTCTGCTTCACTTCCTCCACCGTGGCCGTGGTCTCGCTCACCGCACTCGCCGTCTCGGCGGAACCGGAGGCGACCTGGGTCGTGGTGGCCAGAATCTCGGCAGACGAGGTGGAGAGTTGGTCAATGCCTGCGCGCAACTGGCGCGTGATGGTGCGGCTGAGGTAATAGCCGATGGACAGACCCAAGATCAGACCGAGCGAGGAAATAACGCCTATCAAGAGATAAATAAGGTTCACCGTCGCTGTCAGCTCGGCTCGATCCGCCGCCTCCAGCTTCAACTCCCGCTCGCGGAAACGCTCTGCCTTGTCAATCAGCACCATGGTTAAGGGGCGCACTTCCGTGG
>DATCIC010000320.1:0-3424 GCA_036508025.1 Rhodoferax sp.
GCTGATCACCCGCCGTCACCACCAGCACCGCCGCATCATCGGCCAGACGCCTGAAGATGATGCTCTTGGCGATCTGTCCGACGACCACGCCGAGCGCGTCGGCCGCCTGCTGCGCAGTCCGCGCAGCGTCACTCAACATCAGCGGTGCACAGGCGTGCCCCTGCGCCTGCAGGGCAGCAGCCACGCGCTGCACAGCGGCGGACAAAGGCTTAGCGTGCACTTTGTGCGTCTGGTTCATTCAAGTCGACCTTTTGTTGAACAAGGCTTTGCCAGCACGTGATTGGGTTGAGCGCCCCAAGAAGTCGCTGATGAACTGACCCGCGTCGATCAACTTGTCCAGGTCAATGCCGGTCTCGATGCCCATGCCGTGCAGCAGGTAGACCACGTCCTCGGAGGCCACGTTGCCGGTGGCACCTTTGGCGTAAGGACAGCCGCCCAAGCCCGCCACCGAAGCGTCAAATTGCCAGACCCCCATTTGCAGGCAGATCAAGGTGTTGGCCAAGGCCTGACCGTAGGTGTCGTGAAAATGACCTGACACATCGTCGATATCAAAATGCCTGAGCGTGGCTTCCATGGCGCGCTGCACCTTGAGCGGCGTGCCCACGCCAATGGTGTCGGCCACGCCCACATGCTGCACGCCAATGCCGCGCATCAGCCCCGCGAGATAACTCACGCGCGCGGGCGCAATCTCGCCCTCATACGGGCAACCCACGGTGCAACTCATGGCCCCGCGCACATAAATGCCTGCCGCGCGCGCAGCATCCACCACCGGCGCAAAACGTTCAATGCTCTCGGCAATGCTGCAATTGATGTTCTTCTGGCTGAAGGCTTCACTGGCGGAAGCAAACACCACAATCTCATCCGGCTTTGTCAAGAGCGCCGCTTCAAAACCCTTGAGGTTGGGCGTCAGCACCGAATAGCGCACGCCGGGCAGGCGATTGATGCCCGCCATGACTTCAGCGTTGTCGGCCATTTGCGGCACCCATTTGGGCGACACAAAGCTGGTGACTTCAATTTCTTTCAGGCCAGCGGCTTGTAACCGGTGCACCAGTTCAATCTTGACCGCGGCGGGCACGTCCTGCTTTTCATTTTGCAGGCCGTCACGCGGGCCGACTTCGACCAATTTGACTCGTGTAGGGATGGACATGAAAACTCTCTGAAGTTGAAATCTGTTTTCTCTTGACTTGACAGCACGTCATCGATAAAACGCTTCGACGGTTCCCTTCAACGTGATCATCAGCGGATTGCCCTTGCGATCCAGCGTCTTGCCTGCGGGAACCTTGATCCAACCCTCGCTGATGCAGTACTCCGCGACATTCAAGCGCTCCTTGTCGTTCAATCGAATACCAACGTCATGCTCGAATACGGCAGCCATGTGATGGGGGCTGCGCGGGTCAATGGACAGACGGTCGGGCAGAGGGGGAAATTGAGTGGCTTCGTTCATAAATATCTC
This sequence comes from Rhodoferax sp., assembly GCA_036508025.1. Classification (GTDB taxonomy): domain Bacteria; phylum Pseudomonadota; class Gammaproteobacteria; order Burkholderiales; family Burkholderiaceae_C; genus Rhodoferax. Next base: position 1,454 of record DATCIC010000320.1, read on the forward strand.
TTTGTCAATTAAGGCGGATCTGCCTCGATTTTCCATGATTCGGCCCGTGCCTGGTCTGGATCAGATGCGCCAACAGCTCATGCGGCCTGAATTGCAGTTTCGCTACGCCGTCAGTGGCGCCCAACCGGCTACTCACTGAGCCGGACATAGGTGGCCAGCAAGGTGCTTTTGTCGACCACGCCCAGCAAGACCGGCGAGGCCAGGCTGTCGATCACTGGCAAGCGTTCACCGCGGTGGTCCATGAAGCGTTGGAGCGCTTCAGCCAGCGTCATGTCCGATGTAAGTGGTGTGACTTCATCCGCCAGCAAATCAGCTGCACATTTTTGCGCCAGATCGCTGACGCCCGCAGCCGCGCTGAGTTTTTTCAGAGGAACCACGCCAAGAAACCGGTCCAGCGTGTCGGTGACATAGAGGTATTTGACGGGGTGTTGCAGAAACAGCTGACTCATCGCTTCCACGCCTGCATCCGGATGCACCACGGTCTGTGCCGGCTGCACCAGATCGCGCATGTGCAGGGTGCGCAGACGTCGCTGTTCGTCGCGCTTGGTCATGCGCAGCAGGGTGATGTCATACATCGAACCTGCGTTGGCCGACCGGGCCACAAAGTAAGCCACCACGCAGGCGGTCATCAGGGGCAGCATGACCTGGTAGCTCAATGTCATCTCAAAGATCATCAGAATGGCCATCAGCGGTGCCTGGGTAGCGCCTGCCAGAAACGCTCCCATGCCGACGATGGCGTAGGCGAAGGGTGCCGAAGTGGTCTGGGGCCACAGCACCTGGACCGCCTGGCCGAAAACGTCTCCCATCATGCAGCCAAAAAACAGGGCTGGCGTAAACACCCCGCCGACGGCCCCCGAACCCACGGTAGACAGGGTAGCAATCGCCTTGGCGACCAGCAACAACAGCAATGCCGTGATCGACCAGGGTGAATGCAGGACCGAATTCACCACGCTGTACCCGTTGCCCCAGACCTCGGGCCACCAGAGCGAGATCAGCCCGACCACCAAGCCACCCAAAGCCAGACGCAGAGGTAATGGCAGGCTCAGACGTTCAAAAAGTCGGCGACTGGAACTCAGGCCGCGCAAAAACAAGGCCGAGGCACCCCCCACGAAAATCCCCAAAACGACAAACAGCAACACTTCCACGCCTGCCACCGACGGAAATGCCGGCATCACATACGGGGCCTGATAGCCAGGAAATTCGCGCATCGTGATGTTCGCGACCACGGACGCCACCATGATCGGCCCCAGGCTTTCCATGGCCATCGAGCCCAACACGACTTCAGCGACAAAAAAAGCCCCTGCAATCGGCGCGTTATACGCCGACGTGATCCCGGCGGCCGCACCGCACGCGACCAGCAAGCGAAGCCGATCGACCGGAAAATGCAGTAGCCGCCCAAGCAATGAAGCGCTGAGTGCCGCCAGTTGCACCATGGAGCCTTCACGCCCGATCGAGCCGCCGCTGGCAATGCTGATCAGCGAAGAGCCGCTACGAATCAGGCTGGGCCGTAGCGGAATGCAGCCATCCCCCAAGACCGTTGCTTCCATGTAGTCGCCCTTGGTCTTGGGCGCGGCGTGGCCACGAGCCAGGGCCAGCATCAGCAGCCCGCCCGCCAGCAAGCCGCCGACGGTGGGAACCAGCACCCGCAGCCAGGGCGGCAAATGGACCGCGATGGCCACCAGACTGCCACCTTGCCCCAAAACCAGTCGATCCAGTCCGAACAGTGCCGAGCGGAACAGCTCGGTGGCCAATGCGCCCAGTAGACCGGCCGGGATCGACCACAACAGCATGACCTGCCAGTCAGAGATGCGGAAAACCTCCCGCAACCTCGTACGCAGGGTAAGCATCACGGAGGCCAAATGTTTCATAAGGACAAAGATACCAGCGCTTGAACCCCGCCCCGATTCGAACCACAACCCGGCAAGCCCAACTCAATACCCCCGTCCCAAATCAACCCGTCCCACGACCGCC
>DATCIC010000321.1:0-2471 GCA_036508025.1 Rhodoferax sp.
TCAGCAAGACCGATCTGGTGGCCGCCGATGAGGTCGACGCTTTGATGCACCGCTTGAAGCACATGAACCCGCGGGCGCCGCAAAAGGCAGTGCATTTTGGCGAGGTGGCCTTAAGCGAGGTATTTGACCTGCGTGGCTTCAATCTCAATGCCAAGCTCGACATTGACCCGGATTTTCTGAAGGAAGAAGCGCATGACCATGAGGGGCACGCTCACCCTGAGCATGCCCCCGGCGAGCACTGTGACCATCCCTCGCACCAACACGGGGGTCATCATCACCACCATGAGGATGACGTCAAGAGTTTCGTTTTCAAATCGGAGCGCGCTTTTGACCCGGCCAAACTGGAAGACTTTCTGGACGCCATTGTCAATATTTATGGCCCGCGCATGTTGCGCTACAAAGGGGTCCTGTTCATGAAGGGCACGGATCGAAAGGTGATTTTTCAGGGCGTGCACCAGTTGATGGGCAGTGACCTGGGGCCGGCCTGGGCCGAAGGGGAGCCGCGTGTCAGCAAAATGGTGTTCATCGGGATTGATTTGCCGCAAGATATTTTTTTGCAAGGCATGGAACAGTGCCTTGTTTGATTCGGATAGATACGATTAAGCGGTAAACAAAATGTTTTCCTCGTTTTTTCAATTGATGGGATTTCCAGTGCTTAAACCTGTAAACTCGCCCGCCAAACAAGTGGCGCAAAGCCAGCCCTCAAAAGCTGGCACCGAGGGGATAAGCTTAAAAGCTTCAGGCCGCGCTACCAACACCAGGCAAACATCCACCAGCGATGTCATCGAGCAGAAAAAATCAGCGAGGAGACAAGACGTGAAATCGCAAACTGTGAAAGCCAAGGAGGCGCCTCAAGCGACCCATGCGGTCATCAAGGTCAAGCCAGGCATCAAAGCGGCCGCCAAACCGAAACCGGTGGTGCGGCCTAAAGACAAGCCGACGGTGCAGCCCGCGCCCGATGCTAAATCAGCGCCAGGTGCCGCGGCCAAACCGCCGGTCAGCAAGAAGGCACCGGCCCAGCCATCAAAAGTGGCGGGGAAAGAGTCCAAGCCGGCTCCGGAAACCGTGGTTAAGGTGACGAAGGAGGCCAAGGCCTCCCCAGTCAAAGCTGTCAAACCGACAGCAAAAATTCAAGCAAAGGATTCAGTGAAAACGACGTTCGCGAAAGCCGCTAAACCCGAGGTGGCAGCACCCAAACTCCCCGTGGCCCCGGCTGTGACTCCGGTCAAAGTTGCGGCGGAGCCCGTGTCGCCTGCCATGGCATCGGTACCCGTCAGAGCGGGTCGTCCATCCTCGCGGCTGGCGCAGTTGACGGTGCCCTCCATGGCGCAGTCGGTGGCTTCAACCGCCGCCAAAGCCAGTTTTTCGCAAACCATTGACGCGCCGTACATTGTTCCGCCGGTCGCCTCCGCCGTTAAAAAAGACCCTGCTTTGGTCAACAACTGGAAACTCAAACCGGTTGAGCAACTGACAGAGGCCGAACTGATCGCCATGCCTGATGAAGAGTACATGAACGATACCCAGTTGGCGTTTTTTCGTCGTGTCCTCAACACGCTCAAGCAGGACATTCTGAGCAATGCCGGCCAAACCACTGAGCATCTGCGGGCCGACACGGTGGTGGTGCCTGATCCGGCTGATCGGGCCACCATTGAAGAAGAACACGCCCTGGAGTTGCGCACCCGGGACCGTGAGCGCAAGCTGCTGAAGAAAATTGAACAATCGCTCGCGCGCATCGACTCGGGCGACTATGGCTATTGTGATGAAACTGGTGAAGCCATCGGGGTTGGGCGTCTGTTGGCGCGCCCGACCGCCAATCTGTCGCTGGAGGCTCAGCAGCGTCGGGAACTCAAGCAGAAGATGTTTGGGGATTGACGAGCACGTCTGTGACCTCTTCTCCTGCTCGTTCCCGCCATGGCAACCAAAGACACTAACACCGGTTTGCTGTCCAAGATGGCCCGGTTTGTTCGCAATCCGACCAAGGATTGGTCTGATTTGGACAAGCCAGAGCCAGAGCCCAATACCGAGCAGGAAAATGAATATGGGAAGGCAGCGCTCAAGGAGATGATTGAGCGCAAGCGGCAAAATGATTTCGTGCGCCGGCGCGAATTTGACCATCTTCGCAAAATTCGTCGCAATGTGCCGGTGTTGAATCCGGAGCTCGCGGGCCGCCCCTCTTTTTTTCAGACCAGCTTGATTTCCAACATTGATGAGCGTGCCACGACGCTGAAGAAGATTGATGAAATTGAAGCCCAGATGTCCAAGCAGTGGTGGAAGGGCAAGCAGGACGAGGCAATGGTTCAGGCGGGCAAGCCGTCCGGGCCAAGCACCGCGTCCCAGGCGCAGGGTGAACTCGCGCCGCTGGATGGTGCCCAAAGAAAAATCGCAGATACTTTTGTCTCTTCGCTGGCGCCTCAGTTGAGACCGACTGACGACTCGGGGTCAGGTGCTGACTATGAGCCGACACAGATGGG
>DATCIC010000322.1:0-4901 GCA_036508025.1 Rhodoferax sp.
AACTCTGGCCTGCAGCGCGCTTGACCCCTTCCGACTCAAAGACACGGCGGACTGCACAAGTCCACCGAACCGGCTAGCATCGTCAGTTGCTCATTTTCTCCCTCTATTCCCCCAAACCCACTACAAGGACCTTGCATGAAGCTCTATTACTCCCCCGGCGCCTGCTCGCTATCGCCCCATATTGCCCTGCAAGAGGCCGGCCTGGCTTTTGAAGCCATTCGCGCGCCGACCAAAACCCACCAGCTGGCTGACGGCACCGACTACTACACCATCAACCCACTGGGTTACGTGCCGCTGCTGGTACTCGACGACGGCACCCAGTTGCGTGAAGGCCCCGCCATCGTGCAGTACGTCGCCGACCAGGTTCCAGCCAAAAAACTGGCACCGGCCAACGGCACATTTGCGCGCTACAAACTGCAGGAATGGCTCAACTTCATTGGCACCGAACTACATAAAGGCTTTTCACCGCTGTTCACCCCCGGCATGCCCGAGGAAGCCAAAACCATCGCCAAAACCCGTCTGAACTCACGCCTGCAATGGGTCGACGGCGAACTGGCCAAGACGCCCTATTTGATGGGCGACACGTTCACGGTCGCCGATGGCTATCTGTTCGTGGTGGCCGGCTGGTGCAAACATGTCGGCATCGATATCTCAGCCCTGGCTAAGCTGAGCGCCTTCATGAGCCGCGTTGGTGAGCGCCCTGCCGTGCAGGCCGCCTTGCGCGCCGAAGGCTTGCTCAAATAGCTTGCGCTAACACCTCCATCGCGCCGGGGCGGGCGTAAAAAAAGCCGCTGGCTTGCAGCGGATTTTTGCAGTGTCCGGGCAGCGTCAACGTGGCACAAGCCAGGATTCCTAGAAGCTTGAGTTTCATGGTGTCATTCCTTTTCGATTGAAGTTGGTTGCTAGGGGTCAAAATTGAAAACCACTTTGACCGAACTCAAAAGAGTTCAAATGAACTCGCAGTTTTGCACGGACTTCAATTCTTCCAACGAGAAAAGACTGCGTAAAGTATTGTCAAGAATCTCGGCAAAAACGACTGCTAAAAGGCATTTTGCCACTGAGAGATTCTGCAATCACCGGGCTCTACCGCTGATCGGCGACGAGCCTGCCGCGCCAAGGTCATACCGTAAAATCCGCCCCATCGTCTCTGTAACACCACGAATTGAAAACCTCTTCGACACTCTCCTTTTCCAAGCTCGGCTGTAGCAGGGGTGGTCGGCAACTCTTTCAGGGTATTGACTGCGTTCTCGAATCCGGGCGTTGGCTTTATGTGGCGGGGGCCAACGGCGTCGGCAAAACCAGCCTGCTGCGCATGGTGTGTGGCCTCGCACCGATTGAATCCGGTGAAATTTTCTGGAATGGCACCCCCATTCATGCCCAGGCCGATGCCTACCGGCAAGACCTGTGCTACCTAGGTCACCTCAATGCCCTGCAGGAATCCATGACCGTGTACGAGAATTTGGCGTTCACCGCGGCATTGAGCGGCATGGCCCCTGACGCGGCACAAACCAAGGCAGTGCTGGCGCAATTTGGCGTCGCCGGTCGCGACCGCCAGTTGGTACGCCATCTGTCACAGGGGCAAAAGCGGCGCGTCGCCCTGTCCCGTCTTGCTTTGAGCCAGGCCCGCTTGTGGGTGCTTGATGAGCCTTTTGTCGCCATGGACGAAGCCGGGGTGCGCATGTTGGCCGACCTGATCGCAGCGCATTTGACCCAAGGCGGCTTGGCGGTACTGACCAGCCACCAACAGGTGGACATCGGCGTCATACCGGCCCAACTGCTGGAGCTGCGCGCATGAAGAAGCTGGGATTAGGCTCGGTCCTGCTGGCCATGCTGCGGCGCGAGGTCTCCCTGGCGTTGCGGCAAAAAGGCGAGGTGTTGACGCCGCTGGTGTTTTTTGTCGTCATCGCCAGCCTGTTTCCACTAGGCGTGGGGCCAGAATCAGCGCTCTTGTTGCGCATGGCACCCGGCGTCCTGTGGGTCAGCGCCTTGCTCGCAGCCATGCTGTCGCTGCAACGCCTATTTGCCACCGATTACGCCGATGGTTCGCTCGAGCAGATGGCGCTGTCCCCCACCCCCCTCGGTCTGCTGGTGCTGGCCAAGGCGCTGTCGCATTTTTTGCTATCGGGCCTGCCTCTGGTGCTGATGGCGCCGGTGCTGGGCTTGCAGTTCGGCCTGGATGGCCGGGCGCTGGGTATCCTGATGCTGACCCTGCTGCTGGGCACCCCGACTCTGAGCCTCATTGGCAGCATCGGCGCCGCGCTGACCTTGGGCGTGCGCGGTGCAGGGGTATTGTTGTCGCTGTTAATCTTGCCGCTCTACATTCCGGTGCTGATTTTTGGCGCCGGCGCGGTAGAGGCCGACGCTGCCGGTCTGGGCATGGGCGGCCACCTGTCACTGCTGGCGGCACTGCTGGTGCTGTCCATATTTTTTGCGCCTTTGGCCACCACCACCGCTTTGAGGATTTCTCTGGAATGAATACCCGCGTGATTCACTGGTTCAAATTTTCCTCGCCGCAAAACTTTTATGTGCTGGCGGGACGCATGCAGCCCTGGTTTGCCGCCCTGGCAATCGTGCTGATGGCAGTCGGCTTGTGGATTTCGTTCTTTGTCGCCCCGACCGACGCGCAGCAGGGCGAGGGCTACCGCATCATCTTTGTGCATGTGCCGGCGTCGCAAATGTCGATGTTCATTTATCTGGTGATGGCGGCCTGGGCCGGTTTTGGTTTGGCATTCAATACCCGGCTGTCGGGCATGATGGCCTCGGCGCTCGCGCCTACCGGTGCTTTGTTCGCCTTTCTCTCGCTGGTCACCGGGTCCTTGTGGGGCAAGCCGATGTGGGGCGCCTGGTGGGTCTGGGATGCACGCCTGACGTCCGAATTGATTTTGTTGTTTTTGTACCTGGGCTTTCTGGCGCTGCAGTCAAGCATCGACGACCCGCGCCGCGCCGACAAGGCGTGTGCCGTGCTGGCGCTGGTGGGCGTGGTGAACGTGCCCATCATCTACTTTTCAGTCAAGTGGTGGAACACCCTGCACCAAGGGGCGTCCGTGTCCTTGACCCGTTCCCCCACCATGGCCGCCGCCATGCTCTGGGGAATGCTGATCATGGTCATCGCGTTCTGGATGTACACCATTGCGGTGACGCTGGCACGCGTGCGCAACATCATTCTCGATCGTGAACGTCATACGGAGTGGGTCAAACATGCAGTGGAATAGTGTTTCCGAATTTTTCGCCATGGGCGGCTACGCCTTCTATGTCTGGGGCAGCTTCGGGGTAACCGCCGCGGTGATGGGAATTGAGACGCTAGTGATTCACCGCCAGCGTCAAGAACTTCTGCGCAATCTTCGCAACGAATTACTCACCGAAGGAGCATCTTCATGAAACCTCGTCACAAACGCACCGCCATCATTGCGGGCGGCTTGGTCGCTTTGGGCATCGCGGCCTACCTGGTCCTTAATGCCTTTCAAAGCAACCTGGTCTTTTTCTTCTCTCCAACGCAGGTTTTTGCCGGTGAGGCGCCTAAAAATAGAACCTTCCGCATTGGCGGCCTGGTCAAGGAGGGCTCGGTCAAGCGCGACAACCTCACAGTCGCCTTTGTCGTGACCGATACCGCCAAGGAGGTACCGGTCTCCTACACCGGCATCCTGCCGGACCTGTTCAAGGAGGGTAAAGGCGTGGTCGCACAAGGCACACTTGACGCGAACGGCCACTTTACAGCCACCGAGGTTCTGGCCAAGCACGATGAAAACTACATGCCGCCCGAAGCCAAGGCGGCCCTGGACCAGGCTGCGCTCCAGAAAACCATCAAGTCACTCAAGTAGGAAACACACCATGATCCCTGAAATTGGTCATTTTTCGCTGATTCTTGCCCTTTTTGTGGCGCTAGCGATGGGTACTTTGGCCGTCGTGGGCGGTCAGCAGGGGCGAGCCGACTGGATGGCGTTGGCACGCCCCGGTGCGCAAGCGCTGTGGTTGCTGACGGCACTTTCGTTCGCCTGTCTGACCTATGCTTTTTTCACCAACGATTTTTCGGTGTCCTACGTGGCGCAGCACTCCAACACCAAACTGCCCGACATCTACCGCATTGCGGCCGTTTGGGGTGGGCATGAAGGCTCGCTGTTGCTGTGGCTGATGATGCTCTGTACCTGGATGATGGCGGTGTCGCTTTTTTCCCGTCAATTGCCTGAAGTCATGGTGTCACGCGTACTGGGCGTGCTGGCCCTGGTGGCGGTCGGTTTCCTGCTGTTCATGTTGATCACCTCCAACCCCTTCTTGCGCCTGAGCGACATCCCGGCCGACGGCCGAGATTTGAATCCCCTACTGCAAGACCCGGGCCTGGTGTTTCACCCGCCCATGCTGTACATGGGTTACGTCGGCATGTCGGTGCCTTTTGCTTTTGCCATCGCTGCCTTGCTCAACGGCCGGCTTGACGCCGCCTGGGCGCGCTGGTCGCGGCCTTGGGCCACTGCGGCCTGGATTTGCCTGACGATCGGCATTGCGATGGGTTCCTGGTGGGCTTATTACGAACTGGGCTGGGGCGGCTGGTGGTTTTGGGACCCGGTTGAAAACGCCTCCTTCCTGCCCTGGCTGGTCGGCACCGCGCTAATCCATTCGTTGGCCGTGACAGAAAAGCGTGGGCTGTTTCGCAACTGGACCATCATGTTGGCCATCATCGGGTTTTCGCTCAGTCTGCTGGGTACTTTCCTGGTGCGCTCTGGCGTATTGACCTCGGTCCATGCCTTTGCCACTGATCCCAAGCGCGGCGTCTTTATCCTGTTATTTCTGGCCGTTGTCGTGGGCGGCTCACTGACCTTGTTTGCCATGCGCGCCAGCAAGGTACGCGCTGGCGGCGCCTTTGCGCTGGTGTCGCGTGAGACATTTCTGCTGGTTAACAACGTCTTGCT
>DATCIC010000323.1:0-3981 GCA_036508025.1 Rhodoferax sp.
GGCGGTGATGTGTTGCAGGTTGTGCAGGTTGGCGCCGGTGACGGTCAGCCAGCGTTGCACTTCGGGGGCCGTGAAATTGGGGTCAGATTCCAATTTCGAAGTAGCTTTTTTCTTCTTTGGAGGAGCGGGAACGAAAATGGAATCCGACCCCAAATTCACTAAGGCAGTTGAACTTTTCGGCTCTGTCATCCTCAGGCTCGCGCTGTTGCCCAACGATTTCGCGGCTGGAGCCGGTTTGCCGGGTAACGATGTTGAGCTTGCGTCTGAGGCGCCCGGCGAACCGGGTCCAGACGCAGCGATTGCCACACCAACGCCAGCACCAACTTCTGGTCCAGCTCCAGCGAGCACCACGACAGCCCGTCGCGCCTGCAACGGATGCTTCATGGCATGCAGCAAATAGTGCCCCGTTTGGGACTCAGCAGCCCCCTGAATGTCGGCCACAGAACCCTCAGCCACCAGCTGCCCACCGCGTTTGCCCGCGCTGGGACCAATGTCGATGATGTGGTCGGCGTAGCGGATGGTGTCTTCATCGTGCTCCACCACCACCAGCGTGTTGCCCTGGTCGCTCAAGCTTTGCAGCGCACCCAGCAGGATCTGGTTGTCACGCGGGTGCAGGCCAATGGTGGGCTCGTCGAGCACGTAGCACACACCCTGCAGGTTGCTGCCGAGTTGCGCGGCCAGGCGGATGCGCTGCGCCTCGCCGCCACTGAGCGTGGGCGCGCCCCGGTCCAGCGTGAGATAGCCCAGGCCCACCTGCTCCAGAAACTCAAGGCGGCCTTTGATCTCGGGCACCAGGTCACGCGCAATGTCGGTTTCGCGCTGGCTCATGCGGCCCTTGGCCTGCAGCGTTTCAACCCACTGGCGCAGGTCGGTGACACTCAGGCGGGCCAGTTCGGTGATGGCCACACCCTCAATCGCCTGCCTGGCATGGACGCTTGAGGTCGCAGGGCTTGCCAGTTGCAGGCCAAACTTCACCGCCCGTGCCGTCGCATTGAGCCGGGTGCCCTGGCAACCTGGACACACTGCATCCACCAGGTCCTCCACCTCGGGCTCGGCAAAGGTCTGCTCGCGACCCTTGTTATTGTCATCGCGCACCGAGTCGTCGAACACCTTGCGCTGCTCCCTGGTCAAGCGAACACCGGTGCCCACGCAGTCCGGGCACCAGCCGTGCTTGCTGTTGTAGGAGAACAGGCGCGGGTCCAGCTCGGCGTAACTGGTGCTGCACACCGGGCAGGCGCGCAGGGTGGAAAAGGCCTGCAGCGTGCCAATCTGCGCTGTCGGCGTGCCCGCCAGCATGGCGGCACGCAAGCCACTCAAGTTGCTCAAGACATGCACCACACCTTTGCCATGCATCAGCGCGGCAGCCAGCGCCGCACGCAAGGCGGCTTCTTGCTCCGGCAACACGTCCAGACTGACCACCGGCAGCTCGATCGTGTGCTCCTTGAAACGGTCAATGCGCGGGAAAGCCGTGGTCGGCAAAAAGTTGCCGTCCACCCGCAAGTGCGTGAAGCCGCGCGGCCGCGCCCAGTCGGCCAGCTCGGTGTAGACGCCCTTGCGGTTCATCACCAGCGGCGCCAGCAGTCCAATGTGCTGGCCGCGGAAGTTTTTCATGAGTTGGGCGGCAATGCTGTCCGGCGTTTGCGGGGCTACGGGCGTACCGTCATAAATGCAGTGCTGCGTGCCCAGCTTCACAAACAGCAGGCGCAAGAAATGCCAGACCTCGGTGGTGGTGCCGACGGTCGATTTACGGCCGCCCCGAGACAGCCGCTGCTCAATCGCCACCGTCGGCGGGATGCCGTACACCGCATCCACTTCCGGTCGACCCGCCGGTTGCACGATGGAGCGGGCATAGGCGTTGAGCGACTCCAGATAACGGCGCTGCCCTTCATTGAAGAGAATATCGAAGGCCAGCGTCGATTTGCCAGAACCCGACACGCCCGTCACCACCGTGAACTTGCCACGCGGAATGTTGACGCTAAGCGATTTGAGGTTGTGTTCCCGCGCGTTAACGATGCGAATGCAGTTCTCAGCCGCAAGCACACCACCACCCGCGGCGGATGGGGTTGCGCCGGGCAACGATGTTGAGCCTGCGTCTGAGGCGCCCGGCGTGACCCCGTCCACCGCAGCGCGCACCACATAAGGCGCAGTGAATTCATTCACCCCATGCAAGCCGCCCATCGCCGCGGCGTACTCTCGCAAAGCGCGGCCGGTATGGGAAGCCGGGTGTTGGCGCACATCGTCCGGGGTGCCAAACGCCACCACTTCGCCCCCCGCCTCGCCGCCTTCGGGTCCGAGGTCAATCAGCCAGTCGCTGGCCCGGATGACATCCAGGTTGTGCTCGATCACGATCAGCGAATGCCCCACATCCAACAGTTTGCGCAAGGCGCGCATCAGCTTGGCGATGTCGTCGAAATGCAGGCCGGTGGTGGGTTCATCGAACATGAACAATGTGCCGCGCCGGGCGATGGCCTGGCGACTCGCGCTCGCGCTTTTGGCAGCGTCGGCCAAAAAACCGGCCAGCTTGAGACGCTGCGCCTCGCCGCCGCTGAGCGTGGGCACCGGCTGGCCCAACTTCACGTAGTCCAGACCTACATCAATAATCGGCTGTAGCCCCCGTATCACCTCGCGATCATGTTCAAAAAGCATAGCGGCTTCGCTGACGGTCAGGTTCAGCACGTCGGCGACGTTGAGGTGGCGGACCCTTGTGCTGGCGCCTGCTACAGCGTGGCCAGAACCCGCGGAATTGGGGTCTGAGCCCAAATCGGTGGTTGTGCTTTGGCCTGCGCGGGCGCTCTGCCCCGAATTGGGATCCGACCCCAAATCCGCTCCTGCCAACGCTGATCGGCCGCGCAGCGGCCGCTCAATCGTGATCTCCAGAATCTCGGGGCGATAGCGCTTGCCATCGCAGTCCGGGCAGCGCAGGTACACGTCGCTCAAGAACTGCATTTCCACGTGTTCAAAGCCGGAACCGCCGCAGGTGGGGCAGCGGCCGTCGCCGTTGTTGAAGCTGAATTTGGTCGCGGTGTAGCCACGCTGGCGGGACAGGGGCGCATTGGCAAAAATCTCGCGGATGGCATCCCAGGCGCCGACATAGCTCACCGGGTTGGAACGCGCCGTCTTGCCAATCGGCGACTGGTCCACAAACACCACATCGCTGAGTTGTTCGGCGCCCAACAGGCGCTCAAAGGCGCCCGGGGCCTCGGACGACTTGCCAAAGTGCCGTTTGAGCGCCGGCGCCAGAATGTCCTGGATCAGGGTTGACTTGCCGGAACCGCTGACACCGGTGACGCACACCAGGCGCTGCAGCGGAAACTCGACGCTGACGTTTTTCAGGTTGTGCTCGCGTGCACCCTCCAGAATCAGACGTGGGGTGTTGACGGCCACCAGCCGCTGGAAGCCCAGGCCGACCTGCTTGCGCCCGCCCAGGTAAGCGCCGGTGAGGGTGTCGGCGTGGCGCAAATCTGCGGTACTGCCGTCAAACACGATCTGGCCGCCGCGCTCGCCCGGCCCGGGCCCCATGTCGATCATGCGGTCGGCCGCCAGCATCACCGCCGGGTCGTGCTCCACTACCACCAGCGTGTTACCGGCATCACGCAGGCGCTGCATCGCCACGATGATGCGATGCATGTCACGCGGGTGCAGGCCAATGCTGGGCTCGTCCAGCACAAACAGGGTGTTGACCAAGGACGTGCCAAGAGCCGTCGTCAAGTTGATGCGTTGCACCTCGCCACCGCTGAGCGTGCGGCTTTGCCGGTCCAGCGTCAGGTAGCCAATGCCGACCTCGCACAGGTATTTCAGGCGCGTGCTGATCTCTTCAAACAGCAGCTTGAGAGTCTTGGCGTCAGCCTCCGACGGCACCAGAATCGCAGGTTCCCCGGCTGGTTGAAGCCCGGTGCTATCCGCCAAGCTCTCGGCTCGGCTTGGGGTATCGGGGGGTGACGATTTGGCGTACTCGTATGAGGAGCCCCCCGATACCCCGAG
>DATCIC010000324.1:0-4816 GCA_036508025.1 Rhodoferax sp.
TCTACGATGCTTTTGAATGCCGCACGGTGGACACGCTGCTGGTGTTTGGCAGCAACGGGCGGGTTTATTCGGTGGCGGTGGCCTTGTTGCCCGGCGCCCGCGGCGACGGCCAGCCCATCACCAGCCTGATCGAGCTGGAAACTGGCACCCAACTGCTGTATTACTTTGCCGGCCCGGCCTCTGCGACGCTGCTGCTGAGCAGTTCTGGCGGCTACGGTTTCATGGCGTCGGTGGAGAACATGACATCGCGCCTGAAAGCGGGTAAAGCCTTTGTGACCTGCAATGCGGGTGAAACCTTGTGCAAGCCGTCGCCGGTGGCGGGTGGCTCGGGGCCGGCGGCCTGGCCGCCCGCCACGCACGTGGCTTGTGCCTCAACTGGCGGGCGGATTCTGACCTTCGAGATCAGCCAGCTCAAAACCATGGCCACCGGCGGGCGCGGGCTGATGCTGATCGATCTGGAAGACAAGGACACGCAGGCCGGGGCTTGCGCCTATATCCGCAGCGTCAAGATCGAAGGCCTCGGTCGCGGCGGCAAGGCGCGCGATGAGACGCTGGAAATCCGCAGTCTCAACAACGCTCGGGCGGTGCGCGCTCGCAAAGGCAAGGTCGCTGATCTGGGCTTCAAGCCGACGACGGTCACGCGCGTGGCTTGAGCATGAATTACCCCCCGGATTTCAGCTGTCGATGGAGGCGCTCCAGCGCTGATCCCAGTCGTGGACCTGGCCGCTGCGGGCCTTTTCGGTGTCGCGGCGGTCGCGCTTGGTGGGGCGGCCCTGCGTCAGGCTCAGGGCCGGTTCGGGTGCCAGGCGGCGTTGTTCGGCCGCAGCAGCACGGCTGGCGATGGACTCGGCAGTTTCCTGGAATAACAATGCTGCGACCGGTGCCGGACCGCGCTTGTCACTGATGCCTTGCACCACCACACTGCGGTTGATGGCGCCACTGCGCAGTTGCACCGTGTCGCCGGCTTTGACTTCACGCGCGGGTTTGACCGCCACGCCGTTGACTTGCACTCGGCCTTTGTCAATTTCGTCGCTGGCCAGGCTGCGCGTTTTATAAAAACGGGCGGCCCACAGCCATTTGTCAATACGGAGTCGTTCCATCAGCTGGCCTGTTTGATGGCTAAATGGCCGCCAGACGCCAGAGTGAAGTCACTTCACGCGACCTCGCATCCGCCAGTGGATCGCTGGCATCCGACGCCTTGGGATGTTGCGGTTTGGCGTCGATGCGGCTCACCACGCGCAGGCCGTTGCGCTCGAAAGCTTCAAGCAGTTCTTCGCGCGTGCGCAAACCCAGGTGTTCGGCCAGGTTGGACAAGATCAGCCAGCCTTCCCCTTTGGGGGCCAGGTGCGCGGTCAAGCCCTTCAGAAAGCCCGCCAGCATGCGCCCACCTTCGTCGTACACCGCACGTTCAATCGGCGAACTGGGCCGCGCCGGGAGCCAGGGCGGGTTGCACACCACGAGAGACGCTTGACCCTCAGGGAACAGGTTGGCCTGCACCACCTGCACCTGTTCCGATACGCCGAGTTGAGCGAGATTTTCACGCGCGCAGGCCAGCGCGCGCGGGTCTTGATCGGTGGCCACAATTCTGTTGACGCCGCGCCGCGCCAGCACGGCTGACAGCACACCGGTGCCGGTGCCAATGTCAAATGCCACCAGCGCAGTCTGTCCGGGCGGGGGTTTGGGCAAATGCGCGGTGGCAACCAGATGGATGTATTCGCCCCGCACCGGGGAGAACACGCCGTAGTGCGGATGAATGCGGTTGTGGGGGGGCTCGCCAAGCTCGGCAATTTCAACGCCTTTTCGGCGCCATTCGTGCGCGCTGGTGATGCCCAGCAACTCACGCAGGGACGCCACCGAAGTACCCGCAGTTTCATTCGCCGGGCCCCAGGCCTCGGTGCAGGCACTTTTCACATCCGGGGCGCGGCGCAGGGGAATGCTGTAGTCCGCATTGAACGGAATCAGCAGCATGCCCAGCATGCGCGCCCGCTGCGACTGCGCCAGGCGGTACAGGTGAAAGGCGTCAACCAAAGGGATTGCCTCGGCAGATTTTTTGCGCTTGCGCGTGGGAGTCTGGTCGGCGCGGCGCGCCAGCGCCTGCATGAACTGTTTGGCATTCTGAAAATCGCCGCGCCAGAGCAGGGCCGTGCCTTCGCAGGCCAGCCGGTAGGCAATGTCGGCGGTGGTGGTGTCGTCGGCCAGAACGACCCGTTTCGGCGGCGCTGCACCGCGCTCCGAGCGCCAGCGCGCTGAACATTCCTGCTCTGCCTCAAGCCAGCGGATCACAGGCGGCGGGTTGGTGACAGGTTCTGCAGGGACAGGGACAGGGGAAGGTGAATTAAGCATCGGCTGGGTCATTCGCAAAAAAATGGAGATGGGGTGTTTTAACAGATGGGCTGATTCAATCGGCGCCTTGCTATTGTGTCGTCGCTACATGCTCTACTATCACGCCAGTGTCTTTTTGTTGCGCAAAAATTCTTCAAGCTGCTCTGCAGGAACCCCCGGACTGAACAGGAAGCCCTGAATTTCATCGCACTTAAGCAGCCGCAGCAATTTTGCCTGTTCATGGGTCTCCACGCCTTCCGCGATAACCCGCAAATTCAGGGAATGCGCCAGAGAGATGATGGCAGAGACGATGCTCAGATCGTCGGCATTGCGGGTCATGTTGATAATGAATGCGCGGTCAATTTTTAATGCATTGATCGGCAACTTGGCGATATAGCTAAGCGAGGAGTAGCCGGTGCCGAAATCGTCAATCGCCACCTCCACCCCCATCTCCCGGATCGCATGAAGCTTCTGGATATTGGCCTCGACGTCCTGCATGATCAGGCTCTCGGTAATCTCAATCTCCAATCCGCCGGATATCCCATCAAAATCGCTTGCTAAGCGCTTTATCGTACTGACGAAATCCTTTCTTTGTAGCTGAACCTGCGAGACATTGACGGCGATGCGAGGAGGTGCCAGGCCTTTCTCCTGCCATGCACGGTAATCCGCCATCGCCTGCGCCAAAGCCCAGGCACCCGCCTCAATGATCATCCCAGTTTCTTCCAGCAGTGGAATGAATTTCCATGGCGGCACCAAGCCGGTTTCCGGATCGTTCCAGCGCATCAGTGCCTCCAACCCGCCAATCTGGTTGCTCTTGAGATCGACTTTAGGCTGGTAATGCAGCACCAGTTGTTCTTGCTCCAGTGCCCGACGCAGCTTGTTTTCAAGGGTCAGCTTCTCGGCGGCCCGTGCATTGAACGCGGGGGTATAGAACAAATACTTGTCGCCGGAAAGCTTGCTCTTTTTCAGAGCCGCTTCGGCGTTGCGGAACAAGGTATCGGCATCTTTCCCATCGTTAGGGAAAATGGCGATGCCCGCTCTGGCCGATATGCGCAGTTCCTGACCTTCCAGCGTGAATGGCCTGCTCAGGGCTGTTGCGACCTGACTCTCAAGGAAGCGCACCACGTCTGCCTCTTCCTTGATATTGGACAAAACCATGGCAAAGCAGTCGGCGCTGATACGCGCCAGATGATCCACCCCAAGCCCCATGGTTATCAGGCGTTCAGCCACCTGTTTCAGCAGTGCATCGCCAGCGTGCCGCCCGAACGTCTCGTTGATGACCCGGAACCGTTCCAGATCGATGGCCAGCACCGCCACCATTTCTCCGCTTCGCACATCATGCAGGTGCTGACCCAGACGGTCGTAAAACAGCGTGCGATTCGGTAGACCGGTAATGGCGTCATAGTAGGCGAGATAATTGAGCTTCTCCTCCTTCTTGAGGTTATCCATGGCAAACGAAATATCGCCCGCCATCTCGATCAGCAGCTTCATCTCTTCGTCATCGAACACACCAGACTCGGGGGCGTAGAGCACGAACACGCCGGCCGGCTTGCCCTCCAGCATGAGGGGAAGCACGACCACTGAACGATAACCCCGCTTTAACGCCTCGCTACGCAAGGTGGCCATGCGCTCGTCGCTGGCGATGTCATTGCAGATCACCGGCTTCGCATCGGTCAGTGCCTGTGCAGTTAACGCACAATTTCCCGGCATGTCCTCGCGTGAGGTCAAATTGATCTGCGCCAGATAACCGTCGTCGCGGCCGGCCTGGGCGACCGGCGTTACCTGCTGTCTGTCTGCATCAAGCTTGCCGATCCACGCGAAAATAAACCGGCCATGCTCCACTGCGATGCGACAGGCTTCCCTGAACAGCTCATTCTCCTCGCGGACACGCACGATTGTCGTGTTGATGCCGCTGAGCACAGCGTAAATCCGGTTAAGCCGTTTGATCTTGGTTTCGTTTCCCTTGCGCTGGGTGATGTCCTGTACTGTGCCAATACCGGAAAGCGCGAGGCCCTCCGCATTCCTTTCGCATATGGCGCGCTCCCTTACCCAGCGAGTTTCGCCATTTGCCACAATGCGATGCTCGATGTCGTAGTGTGCCCCGGCGACTGCTTCCCCCCAGGCCTTGAGCACCATTTCGCGATCATCGGGATGAAGGGTGGACACGAAAGTTTCCATATCAGTCACTTCTTGTCCAGGGATGCCGAATATGCGATGGACTTCCGCCGACCACTCAAGCCGATTGCTTGCAATATCAAAATTCCAACTGCCGACTTGTGCAACGGCCTGGGCACGGGTGAGCTTGTCCTCGCTGTTGCGCAGCGCCGCAGTTCGCTCCTCGACCAACTGCTCAAGATGATCGTGCAGTCTGGCGCGCTCCAGCGCCACCGCCACCTGGTTGCCGACGCCGTACAGCATCTTCAACTCCGCTTCGTCGAACAGACCCTGCTCCGATCCGACCAGGTTCAAGATTCCCATGGCCCGCTCGCCGGTC
>DATCIC010000325.1:0-6306 GCA_036508025.1 Rhodoferax sp.
GTAGCTCAGAAACACGTTATAGAAGCTACCGCCACCGCTGCCCAGCAATGGGAAGTCGCGCACCATGGCCAGCGCCGTGCGCGCTGCTTCCGTGCGTGCCTCCACCGACTCTGACAGGCCGCCCTGAGCCACCGTCAACTCGGTGTCCTGAATGCGCTCCACCACTTTTTCCAGCCCGACCCAGGTGCCCACCACCAGCACATCGATGATCACCAGGCTGGCGATCAGCGCGATGGTTTGCGGCGCGGTCTTGCGCATCAGCACAATGGCCACAAACCCCACCACCAGCATGGCCGAGAAAAACGCCGCATTGCCCATGCGTGATCGCGTCAGAACCAGTGCAATCACCATCACCACCAACAGCAGGCGCAAGCGCATCTTGGCGCTGAGCGTGAACTCGATCGCCGCCGCGAGCCGGTCTCGCCAATTGGCGGGCCGTGCCTGGTTGCTGCCCAAACGGGCCAACATCAAGCCGATGCCAATGGACAGACACATGCACAGGTAAGCGGCCAGACTGTTGTGGTAAACAAACGAGCCGATCATGCGCGAATGTGACACCGTGGAAAAGAAAATGCGGTACTCGGCCTTGAGCGAAAACAGCACCGCCCCCAGCACCGCCTGCAACACACCGCTCCACACCAATACCTGCGCCAGCCGGTCCAGCCGCGATGCAGTGCGCACGGTCAGCACCGCCACCGCAAACACCGCAAAGTAGACAAACGACAGCGCCGCCATGATGCGCGACTGAAACACATCCAGCGACAGTGTCATCCACGCCGCAGGTGCCTGCGCCGACGCGGCCACAGGTGACAGCGCCGCCACCCAGGCCACCGGCAAATAACAGGTCTGCAGCCACGACAGTGTCACCATGGCGGCCAGCAAACCGAGTGGCCAGCGAAACAGCGCCAGCCGCGCCCGCGCGGCGACGCCAGAGTGACGCCAGGCCAGCAGCGTGCCGGCCAGCAGCGCCAGCGCCACCACCAGCAGCACACCGATGGCCCAGATGCGATTGCTGCCCAGCGGCAGCGGCGCCCAGACCAACAGCGCGAGCAGACCGGCAAAAACCCAGCCGTCGCTTACATCCGCCGCAGCACCGTCGGCCGGGTGGTTTGACATTGTCGAAAGAAATTGCGCTGCAAGCAAAGTGGTACCCACCAAGGAAAATGGCAGCCTGCCGCTGCCATTATTTCAGGGGAACGAAAGCCTTATCCGGATCAGCTCTTGCTCACGCTGCTGCGGCCACCACCGCCTACCGTCGAGGCGGGGGAGGTGCCAAAGTTGGCACCATTGAAACCGCCACCCACCAAGCCGTCTGCGGCACTGCCTGCAGCGGTCGGGGACACCAAAGAAGTGGGGTCGGCACCCTCGCGCATTGCGACGGCGACCAGGGCATCGCGATTTGCGCCCTTGCAGATGGCGCCCTTCACCACCACCGAAGCCTCAAAACCGCCACGAATCATGGCACTGACCACATCCGCCGGGATATTGCCGGCGTCAACCAGCGAACAGGCCAGGATATCAGCCTTCACGCCGCCGGACTTACCAGCAGCCGCTTGCACATTCAGGGTTTCGCCCTTGAGCGTGCGCTGATGCACTTCGGTGTCTACCGCGGGTTTAGTCTGAGCGGTTTCGAACGCAAAACCCGAGACGCTAGCGACTACAGCCGCAGCCAGAACAAAGAATTTTTTCATGGTTGATATCCACCTGAACGGATTAATATGTAACAAATATAGCACAGCGCCAGCGCCATCGGCGGTGTAGAGACCGACCTGGCGCCAACAAAACCACAGAAGGGCTGGCAAGCCCCGGTCATTTGCGCCACACCCGGTACAACCCAGCCAGCGCCAGCCTCGGCGCCATAGCTGCCTCACGACCAAAACGCAAGGACCAATGTCGGCGTCACCGGCTGGGCCAGCCGCGTGGGCGTTCATTGGCAAGGCTTTGGCTGTGTTTTTAGGGGGTTGTTTAAGCAGGCATCCAGCGTTTGAATTCGACGAACTAAATAAAAATTAACGCCAGCGGCTACCCCTACGGCAAGTAAAGCGTCATTGGTGAATCCATGCAGGGTGTGAAGCCAGTCGAACGAGGCGGTCAACAACAGCGTGGCGAGCGCCACCAACGAATTAATTGGAATCTGACCTGATTATTAACTTTATACTGAATTTAGAATAAAATTTGTTGATGATCCGAATCCAGCAAAAGGTTACGACGTGGCTTGGCGACAGTCTTGATTCAGTCAAGGCTTTCTCTGACGAGGCGAAGCGCGAAGCTGGTCATCAGTTGGGCCGAGTGCAGGAAGGTCAGGAACCTACTGACTGGAAGCCTATGGAAACTGTTGGGGCTGGTGTCAGGGAAATTCGTATAAAAGTCGAAAAGGCATACCGTGTGCTTTACGTTGCAAAGTTTTCTGAGGCAATTTACGTACTCCACGCCTTTGAAAAAAAGACCCAGAAAACCAGCAAGGTCGACCTTGATTTGGCAAGCAAGCGCTACCGGCAGCTAATGAACGAGAGGAAGAAAAAATGAACGAACTCAATGTGATCAAAGGTAGTGGCAACATCTTTTCTGATCTCGGTTTCGACGCCGAGGAAGCTCAGAACTTGCTTCTGCGCTCGCAAACCATGATTGTTATTTCCAAGTGGTTTGAAGACAGCGGGTTGACGCAGGCGGCCGCAGCAAAGACGCTTGGCGTGACCCAGCCACGTTTGAATCAGTTGCTCAAGGGCAAGATCGGTGAATTCAGTCTTGACGCCCTGGTCAACATGGCAACCAGAGCGGGCATGCGCGTTGGTTTGACCATCCGCCCTATTCCCGGTGTCAAGGCAAAAGCACCCAAGAAACCTGAATCGCATCAGATTCGACAAAGACAGAGCGCGTAATACGTCGATTTGCTTCCCAATTAATTCAATGACGGGGCATCCTCACCAATAACACCACTGCCCGCCCAGCGTGGCGGCGAGCCAGGCGCCGTGCAGGGCGCCAAAGGCCAGCGACGACAGCAGCGTCGCCGCCACCTGGCGGGCCGGTGAGCGCAGCCCAGTGAGCAGCGCCTCAAACTGTGGCAGCAAAAAGCCCCGGAACGCGAGCTCCTCCGCGAACGGCACGATGATCACAGCGCCAACCAGGCGACCACACCCGCTGCCGGCGCCGCGAACAGGGCGGTGGCAAACGCGGCTGACTTTTCCGGCTCGGCGGGTATCAGCACAATCCACTGGCGCGGTAGTGAAGATGGCCGTGGGCTTTGATTGTCATGCCGGACTTGAGGAGCCTGCCCCGGACTCCGATCCGGGGGCATCCATGGATTGCGGGTCATGGCTCGCAATGACGGACGGACGCCGAAGTTGATGCCGCAGAGGAGGATTTTAATGGTTAAATTGGCTTATAGCCCGCGTGTAATATGCTTATATAGCTATTATTTTTATAGTATTTTCTGTGCTGCGAGAGCCTGACCTATCACGCAAATGCCAACATCAAATACCCGACCGGCTTGGAAGCTGGTTTTATCTTGATCTCGATGTCGTACCGTCACATCTGCTGCTCCTTGGCCAGCTTTTCCAGCAGCTCGCGCCACAGGCGCACGTTGCTGGCGCCGCCTTGCAGGCCGCTGCCGTCGGGCAGCCACAAATCGTCGTCGTTGAAGCCATACACCGGCACCAGGTCGGGGCGCTGCGAAGCGGGGCGAATGTCGCCGTTGAGGTTGTCCAGGATCAGCGGGTCGGCGTCGGGCGTGGGGTAGTAGGCCAGCACCATGTGCGGCTCCCCGCGTTTGAGCGACCGCACGTAGGTAATGCGCAACTTCTGGATCGGAATGCCAATCTCCTTGAGCGACAGGTACTTGGAGATTGAATAATCCTCGCAATCGGCGCCAAACGAGCCCAGCATCTCGCTCGGCGTGGCCCAGTAGTCTTCCACGCCCCAGTTGAGCAGATCGCTGACAAACGGCACCTGGTTGAAGAAACTGTTGACCAGACGCAAGCCGCCGGCGTCGGCCGCGCCAGTGGCCGTGGCGGCCTGGTTGTCGCGCACCAGCCGTTGCCACACCTTGAGCCGTGGCGTCACGGCGCGGCCCCAGCGCTTTTCTGCAAACGCCAGAAAATTGTCGGAAAAGTCCACCAGACTGGCGCGCCCGAGTCCCGCCATGGCCCACAGCAAAACAACAACGGCACCCCAACCCGGCAATCGACGGCCCAAGCCCACACGCCACCTCCAGTAAACCCGCCCAGACGCCAGTGTTTCATCTTACCGCGCGCTGTGTCCGAGCGGCTGAAACCGACAGTCACGATCAGCGGAATACGCACCCTTTGGCAGATTGGCGTCAAAAAGTTGGGTTGTAGATTTCTTCCCAAACGGACAAAAATTCAAGTGTGTTTTTGTTGCGCAACCAGTTGCCAATAAGAGCGGAGCCATTTTCGCTTTGCCGAACCATGTCGATGCTGTAAAGCTTGTCAATCGCCACCACTTTATTGTGCTGGGCCAGCAGGATGGCGATGGACGGGCCGACGTAGCCGGTGGGGGTCGCAATGACGGAACGGGATGGATTGCCGCGCTTGTGCCTGTCCTGAGCCCGTCGAAGGGCTCGCAATGACGGCAGTCGTCAAAACTTGTTGATGGCTTTTTCAGCGTTTTCCAATTCGCTCATCAACGCGTCAAAACGCGGTGGCTCAGTCATGAACATCGGGCGCATCGTCGCGTAATCCCGCGCCAAAGCGGCCTGCCGTGCCTGCGGCGGCACCAGTCTAAACGTGCCATGCTGCGCCAAGTCGTAGCGCGCCCAACCCCTGGCAAACACCCGGCTTTTCCAGTCCACCACGCGCATGCACTGCGCCTTGTCGGCCCAAAACAGCGGCGCATCTGCGTGCGCCAGCAAACGGACCATGTCGAAATAATGGCGCGCATACCGGTCTGGCGTCACCGATTCGATGGGGCGGTGATATTCAGAATGCAGGATGGTCGCCTTCTCCCAGAAAGTGCGCTGCAGCTCCAATGCCACCACTTCGCAATTCCAGTCGCTGAACAGCGCCG
This sequence comes from Rhodoferax sp., assembly GCA_036508025.1. Taxonomy (GTDB): domain Bacteria; phylum Pseudomonadota; class Gammaproteobacteria; order Burkholderiales; family Burkholderiaceae_C; genus Rhodoferax. Next base: position 5,023 of record DATCIC010000325.1, read on the forward strand.
GGTAAGCCTTGGCGATAAGCGCCTGAATCGGGTAGCGCCCGGTGGGCTGCTGGTCGGTGAGCGTGCCAAACTCCAGTTTGACCTCGCGGCGCATATAAGCAAAACCTTGCGCTTGTGTCGTTGGATAGCGAAAGTAAAGAATCGGCGACTTGGCATCCGCATCCAGCGCGTAGTTCAACCAAGCGCCCGCAGGCGCCTCACCCAAGGCCTGCAAAATTGACGCCTCCAGCAACGGCAAGACCACCTGCTGCACCTTCTCGGCACACAGACGCTGCATCTCCAGCACAGCCGCATCGCGCTTGACGCGACTGGTCAAGGCGTCAAAACCCTGCGCATCTGCGCCCACAAACTCCGGCACCAGACACAGGTCAATGTCTTCCGAGAACCGGTCAATCACGCCAAACACCTTGGACAGGGATGTACCCCCCTTGAACACCAAAAACGGCGCCAGCTCAGGCTGCGCGAACAACAGGCCCAGCAGCCAGGACACCCAGAAGTCCTTTTCCAGAATCACTGCTTGTCCCGCCAAACCTGCCGCCGCCTGTTCAAACACAAGCCCGCGTCGCTCAGTGGTCAGCGCCAAAAAATTTGCAGCCAGCTTCATAATCCCTCCCGAGCGACTTCTCGTAAAAATGGACGCATCCACGCAGGTGCCAGCGCAATGTCCTGCAACACACGGGCCCGCTCTGCTGCGGGAAGGTTCTGTCTCAGGCGCTCGATGCGAGAAGCGGTGATGTGTGGCTCACCCAGGCTCTTGAACGCCTGAATCAACAAACCGCTCAGTCGCCCAGCAGCCGCCATCTGCCGTGGCGTTGTGCGTTTAAAGGTGATTTGCATAGGGCCTGCCTTCACTGTGCGACTGATCCCATCGGTGAGAAACACAACTTTGGCGGGCACCTGTTCCGAGAGGCCCAACATATTGGCGGCATAAACGCCAGCAGGCTGCGTGCGCAGCTTATCCTTGCCCGCCACCGCTTGAACCACAGCATCCACCGAAGGCCAAAGAGTGCCCAGCAATTCGTCATGACGCGGCTTGTCATACAGCCCACGCGACAAGCGCCGCAATTGCTCCCGTGCCACCAAGCGTTGCAGCGCCTTGTCAATCGCGGCTCGGCTACCCAGCAGCGCAAAAGCGTCAGGTGTAAACACGGTGCCTGATGTACTCAGTTGCACAAGGCGTGCAATTTGTGAGTCAATACTGTTTGGGGAGGCGGCTCGGGGCATTGGATGATGTGAGTTGATTTCTATTTGTCCTGAAAATAACACATTTTCCGGACAAATAGA
>DATCIC010000326.1:0-2273 GCA_036508025.1 Rhodoferax sp.
GACCCAATACTGTTCGTTTAGCTAGAATTTTGCAAACCGTTGCCCTTTTGAAATCGGCTTCGGCGCGACCAAAACGACCATTATGACGGGGCACGATCCCGGCAACTTGGCTGGGTCATGAATGGCGTATGGCGAGTTTCGTCGCTTGACCATGCGTGGGTTGATCCGGCCTCGACTGCTTGTACATCGCAGGCTGGCAGCTTCGTGCAGCAACTTCTCAAACCAGCGCTTACGCAGTCGCGGCCTCGCTGGGGGGAAAACCCCCGGAGCTGGGTTGGGCGCGGCGCATTAAGTGAATATGCCCCGTGAAGGAAAGTCGCCTGTTCTCCAATCGTTGAGCACTCGCGGCCTGGTGCATCAGCCAGCAAACGGCGTAATGCGCCAACACCCAGCCATAGAACTCCTGGCGCACACCCTCAGGAGTTTTGCTGCGCAGCGTGCGACGGCGCTGCGCCAGATGGGTCTTGAGTTCATCAAACACCGCCTCAACCTCCCATCGCTCGTGATAGAGCTGCGCCAACTCAAGCGCTGGGGCACACTCGGGGTCGAGCAGCGTGGTCAGCAGTCGATATCGATCCTGGGCATCAGGCATGCCCGGTAAAGCGTACTCAATGACACGCACCGTGATTTCACCGCTGCGCGTTGGCCGGGATTTCTTATCTGGATACATCACACTCAGGTACGAGCCGTCGGACAAAGCCTTGACCACCGGAAATTGCTGATTGGATGCGCAGCGCCATAGTAGTTGTGCACCGGTGGCTATCGCCTCATTCCAGTTCTCGTAGCCCCTAAATCCTCGGTCTGCCATGCACAGCATGCCAGGTCCCATGTGCGCTAGCAATGGTTTAAAGATGTCCCATTCACAAGTTTTATAGGCGCCGATGTTGGCACCCAGAATGGCGTGGGTGGCGCATTCAATCAACACCGCGCAATGAGCTTGCGGATAGGCCGCATGGCCGATGCGACTACCTGGGTAACCGAACTCTTTGGCGTTAGCCTCTTCGTCAGGAACTTCGAACTTACTGCCATCGATGGCTACCAGTCGCAGCCCCACATAGAACGCGTGCGGCTGTTTCGACTCATCTGCCAAGGCAACGCAGGCACTTGCCAGCAAGGCACGCAGGGGCGCACTTCCCACTTTGGTGCGCCCCGCGCTGATGGATGACTTTGTGATGGTGGGCACGGCCTGACCACCTTGCATCCAGGCCAAGCCTTGTGCCACCACAGCAAAAACATCTTCATAGGCGGCCTCCGGATACAAGCTCAGAGCCATGCAGTAGTAGGTGACGCAAACCGCAGGGAAACCCCTAATTCGCTTGCTGTTGACACCATATTCGTTGAGCTTTTGATTCACCAACTCGGGTGGGTAGACGCGTGCCAGCAAGCTCGCGCTCAAGTAGTCACAGAGTCTCGCACCAGCCCCCAACGCCGCTTTTGTTCGTGCCATGCTTTGCTCCTAATGGATTGCCGCATGATGCCACAAAATCACTTAAACGAACAGTATTGGAATCTGACCCCAATTAATAGACCCCAATTAATACGCTGACTCAGCATGATGTACATGGTGTCATAGACCTGCACGTTTATTTTCATGGCGTCGTCATAGAGTTGACGGGGCCATTCGAGTTGAATATCCACATCCAATCCCAGTTGTTCAACAGTGGGTAACACCGACTCTAGCAAGTAGCCACTGTCAATCACCAGACGCTCACGTACCATCACGCAGCGCCCTCACCGCTTGAGTTGCACCGTTGCGTGCATTGGTTTTGGCGTGGCGTGTGGTCTTGAACTGGTCAAAGGCGGCGCGGGCTTTGTCTGGGTCGAATTTAGGCTGCATGAATACGCGAAACGTAGCCATTTCCTGACCGCGATTGGTCAGTTTGAAAGACTGCTCTTGCTGCGCCAAGTGGGACAGATCTTTTTTAGCTTCAGTGAGTGACATCGTTCGCATGGTAAGTACTCTTTTTGCGCGATTTTAGTGACATTCTTGTATTACGGTGGGTTGGATTTGGCGTGTCCCCTCAATCCATGCCTGTTGCCACCACCCGCCGCAAGCCCTCGTCCACCGTCACCGGCGGCACCCAGCCCAGCGCTGCGGTGATTACTGAAGTATCGGGCGTCATCGAGCCCACAAACGGTAATTCTGACCAGTCATTGCTGCGGACATATCCACGGAACCAATCCTGCCGCTGTTCACACGCGTAGATCATCTCAAGCAAATTGGGGCTCGGCTGTTCACCGCGATAGCTGCTACACCCACGCAGCATCCCAGT
>DATCIC010000327.1:0-2350 GCA_036508025.1 Rhodoferax sp.
CAAAATGCTGTAAAGCTCGTGCCAAGATCAACCTTGGATGGATCCTTCCTCTTTTATCTACTGCGTGATAAAAAATTTGGTGCATACATCGTTGGCACCGCGCAAGGTGCTGCGAATCAAGCGGCCATAACTCTTGAATCAATCCGTGCATTCACTTTCGCTCTTCCACCAATTGAGCAGCAACGCCGCATCGCCTCCATCCTCTCCGCCTACGACGACCTGATCGAGAACAACACGCGGCGCATCGCGATTCTGGAGGAGATGGCCCGGCGCCTCTACGAGGAGTGGTTCGTCCGCTTCCGCTTCCCCGGCCATGAGGGCGTGCCGATGGTTGAGTCCGAGTTGGGCTTGGTGCCGGAGGGGTGGTGGGTTCGTCTGCTCGGCGACGAAATCGAACTACCCTATGGCAAGGCCCTCAAGGCCGAAAACCGTAGTGCAGGAGATGTACCCGTTTACGGTTCAAGCGGTGTTGTGGGATACCACTCCACAAGTCTTGTGCCGGGTCCTGGAATCATCGTCGGCCGAAAAGGCAATGTTGGCAGCGTTCACTGGTGCGACGTGCCATTTTTCCCCATCGACACGGTGTTTTATGTCAAAACGGCGCTCCCGCTTCACTTTGTTTATTTCAACCTCCAGCAGCAGAATTTTCTCAACAACGATGCAGCAGTCCCTGGGCTAAACCGCAATCAGGCGTATGCCCTGCCGTTGCTGGTTCCTGATCTGGATGTACTGAACCGCTTTGAAAACCTGTGCGGCCAGCTTCTTGGGATGGCTCGCCTGCTATCGCGTAAGAATGCAAACCTCCGCACCACCCGCGACCTGCTGCTCCCCAAACTCATCTCCGGCGAGCTGGACGTGTCCACGCTGCCGGAACCACTGGCCCAAACCACGTAAGCGCATGAGTGAAGAAAATCAACTTTATGACAAGAAGTCGTTGCGCGTTCTCAAAGGCGGCGACCAGGGCTTACGCGATCTGGCGTCAGACTGCGTGGCGTTTGCCAATGCCAGCGGCGGGCATCTCGACATCGGCATTGAAGACGACGCGCACCAACCACCGCCCGGCCAACAGGTAAGCGATGCCCAGCTGCTGAAATTGCAGAAGCTGATTCCCAACCTCACCATCAATGTGGCGGTGAGCTGATTACGCAAGATCTGGGGATTTATGGCAAATCAAAGCGGGGTGACATTCATGCCCGCATTGGTTTGGAAATCCCTGAGCGGCAGTTGCGTACTGAACTGCTGGCGATGGTTAAGGATGGGTTGTTGTTGCCGTTTGGCGTGAGGGGCGGGCGGCAATATGAATTGACAAATAAGCGATGAATAACTGGATTAGTGTCATAGTTTGTCAAAGTTTGGAGCTTGTATTTAGTGTTAAGTGGTTGATTTAAAAGATGTTTCTATGTCTAAACATGTCAATCAATCTTTGTCGGGCATTGACAGAGTTGTCAAAAGTTTAGTGGTGCATACCGCGCGCGATGATGCAACGCGCATGATCAGCTTTCGTCCTGCAAGCACATTAGAACGTGAGGTTTACGATGTCCGGCTCGGAAACAAAGGCAATGACCCGCAATGAAGTATTGGCCGCTGTGCGGGCCCTGCCGCCGTCCAAAGACTTTGTCTGGAACGGTGTTGATGAAGAGGATCGCCCCGCAACTGTAGAAGAGTTGCAAGCGAGTGTGGCGTTTACCCGCTCCCAGAAAGCGGCGAATAACGGTTCAATGAGCGCCGATTCGTTGGATAGATTGGATTCGCGAGTCGAAAGTTAGCCAAAGATTTATCCTATTCGGCACCTGACTTACTGGCTAAGTGCTTGATTTAAAAGAAATTTAAATAGGATAAATGGCTAACGGGAAGAAAATTTATCCAACTGACAAAAACACGCCGAATAACGCTTGGAATGTCAGACATCGACAGCACTGTCGAAAAGCGAGTGCCTTCTATTTGCTATAGTTTACGGAGCTGATTACGCATGTGGGAAAAGGGCTAGAGCCCGTTTTAATGCATAAATTGAACGCAAGGCGGGCGCGTCTCCAGTCGTCCGTTCACAGCGGCAAAAACAGATGGTGCGGATGATCCGCCATCGGCTCAAAGCCGTACGGCTGATAGAACGCGACAGCACCGGGCTTGGCGTTGACCACCAACCCGGCGCCACTGACCTCCTGCGCAATGCGGGTCACGCGGTCGATGGCATCAAACAGCAGAAATTCTCCGATGCGTCGGCCCTGGTGGGCTTTGGCAGTGGCCAGCCGCCCCAACCGGTAAACCGGCACCTTGGCGGGCAAGTGTTTGCGGTGCGTGAGCGGCAAGTCTGCATTGATCAGCTCGGCCAGGCTCAGGGCGTAAAAGCCCA
>DATCIC010000328.1:0-6173 GCA_036508025.1 Rhodoferax sp.
GATTTTGAACCAGGCCGATGACGTCATGCAATTTGACGTCGCCAACGTGCAATCGCGCATGTTCGACCTGACCCTCAAAACCTCGGATGTCACCGCGCTGGTCATCAAAGCCAAGACGGTGATCGTGGTCAACGGCGTCAATTACGAGGTGCGCCAACTGGATCAGCCCGGTGACGCAGCCTTCACAACCTGCAAAGTGCGCAAGCTATGAGCAGCATTCAGGAACAGATCCAGGTGCGCATGCTGGCCATCCTGCTCGGCACCACCGACGCAGCGGCCAGCGTGACGCGCTCGCGCGACACCTTTCTGGATCGCAGCACCTTGCTGGCCATCGGCATCTTCCCCGGCGCCGAGACCGACAGCGTGTTCAGCAACGCCACCGACGAGCACGAACTGCTCATCAATGTCGAAGTGTTTGCCCGGGGCGACCCCTGGTACAGCGCGGCTGACGTGGTGGTCACGCAGGCGCATCGGCTGCTGCTGCTGGATGCAGCGCTGCAGGGCCTGATCACCCGCATCCGCCGCATCAGTCGCACCCCTGTCGACGAAGACCCCGACAAAACCGCCGGTGTGTATCAAATGGAATACCGGATTCGTTATCTCTCCAACGCCTCGGACATTTCCGATGGCACCACTTTTTGAAAGAAAACTATGAGCACATTTTTGTTTGGCGCTGGCGACTTCTACGGCGTCCCGTTGATCGACGGCAGTGGCAATGCCATCCTGAACCCCACACCGGTCAAGATCGCCGCCGTTCAGGAAATCAGCCTTGATTTCTCCGGCGACCTGAAAGAGCTGTACGGTCAAAACCAGTTCTCGATTGCGTCGGCCCGTGGCAAGGTCAAGGTGTCCGGCAAGGTCAAGGGCGCCCAGGTCAATGGCGCCGCGCTGAACTCCCTGTTCTTCGGGCAAACCATGGTGGCCGGCACCATGGCTGCGGTCTACACCGACCTGACGGGTCAGGTCATCCCCGCGACCCCCTTTACCTTGGTGGCAGCGCCGCCCAACACCGGCGTCTGGGTCGCTGATCTGGGGGTCATCAACGCCAGCGGCGTGCCCATGACGCGCGTCGCCAGTGCCCCCACCACCGGTCAATACAGTGTCACGGCTGGCAGCTACCTCTTTGCCGCCGCCGACACCGGTCAGTTGGTGTTTGTGAATTACACCTACACCAACACCTCGGTCTCGGCGCAAAAAATCTCGGTCAAGAACATTGCCATGGGGTCCACGCCGACCTTCAAGGCCTACATGCAGACCACGTACCAAAACAAGCGTGCGATGGTCGTCCTGTACCAGGCCACCGCGTCCAAGCTCAACCTGTTCGCCACCAAGTTGGACGACTTCAGCATCCCGGAATTTGACTTTTCCGCCCTGTCTGACGCCGCCAACAACGTGGCTGACATTTACGTGTCCGAGTGATCATGGCGAAAATCAAAGGCATCACCCTTGAGCTGGGCGGCGAAGAGTTTGTGGTGCCTCCTTTGCCCCTCGGGGCATTGGAGTCGCTGCAAGATCGCATCACAGGCTTCACCGGCGGGCTCGACAAGGGCTCGGTCGCCACGGTAATCGACTGCCTGCACGCCTCGCTCAAGCGCAACTACCCCAGCTTTACCCGCGAGGAGGTGGCTAACCTGGTGGACGTGGCCAACATGGGCGATGTCATGCAGGCGGTGATGGATGTGTCCGGCATGCGGCGCAAACAACTTGAGGCCGAAGCCGCGGGAAACCTGGCGGCCTCGACTGGGGCCGCCTCTACGCCAGCATCATCGCCAATACCGGCCAGTCCCCCGACGTAATCCGCGAGCAGTGGGACCTGCCGCTGCTGGAGTCCATGAACGACTACTGGGCAGACCACCCGCCAGTCCACATCATGGTCGCCTCCTATTTGGGCATCGGCAAGAAATCCACCACCGCCAGCAGTGAACCCATTGAGAGCGCATCCGAATTTGTGCCGGTGGCCACCGTCCCCAGCGCCGAATTTGACGCACTGCTGACCAGCTTCGGCTTCGCAACACCCCCCGCCCCGTGAAAACGCGGCGGGTTTTTTATGAGTGAACCCCATGTCATCCTCTGATAAAACAGCCGAATATGCCATCACCGCCGACCCCACCGGGTTTCAGGCGGGGATGGACAAGGCCGTGCAGGCGGCCAAAGAGGCGCAAAACCAGATTGCCGCCTCCATGGGCAGCCTGGGGGATGCGTTCAACCTGGTCAAGGGCCACCTGGCGGCCTTCACTGCGCTGCTGGGCGGCGGCAAGATGTTCAAGGACGGCATCGCCGAAACCGTGCAGCTGACTGGTGAAACGGTGAAGCTGTCGAAGGCGCTCGGCATCTCCATGACCGACGCCTCGGGCTTGAATGTCGCGCTGAAAGGTATCGGCTCCAGTGCAGACGTCTACACCGACGCCAATGCCAAGCTGGTCAAACAGGTGCGCACCAACGAAGAGGGCGTCAAGGCCATGGGCGTGGCCACGCGCGGTGCCAATGGCGAATACCTCAACGGCAAGCAGCTGATGATGAATGCCATCGAGGCGCTCAAGGGCTACAAGGAAGGCACTGACCGCAACCTGGCGGCGCAAGTCTTGTTCGGCAAGGGCGCGGCCGATGCGGCATCGCTGCTGAAGTTGACCGAAAAGGGGATGGCGGATGCCACCATCAAGGCCGCCGCTCTGGGCTTGGTGATTGGCCCCGAGCAGGCCGCCAAGACCAAGGCCTACAAAGAGTCCCTGAACGACGTCAAGCTCGTGATGGAAGGCATCATGAACACCATCGGGCAGGCCGCCATGCCGGTGTTTACTGAGTTGGCGCAGTGGTTTTCTGCGGCCGGACCCAGTGCCGTCGGTGTATTCAAAGAAGTTTTCAGCGAAGTCGGCAACCTGTTCCAGATCGTGATGGACATTGCCAAGGAACTGTGGAGCGATTTGAAGGATGTCTTCAACGGCATCGTGCAGATCATTACCGACGCCGTGGGCGGCGACATCGCCAAGAATTTCGAATTCTGGAAAAGCCTGATGACGGTTGTGCAGGTTGCCGCGTTAGGTCTGAAAAACGGCATTGTGATTGGGTTTGAAATCATTCGCGGCGAGGTGCTCGCGCTGATTGAATATCTGAAAATGTTTGCAGCCGTTGCCGTGGCCGCGATGCACCTTGATTGGGCTGGCGTCAAGTCGGCCTGGAGTGATGGCACGCAGGCGATTGAAAAGGTCGTCTCAGATTCAGCGGCCCGCATCGTCGCCAAGTCGGCCAAGACGGCCGAGCAGATGCAGCTGGCCCTGATGGGCGGCGCCCCCAAGGCGCCAGACGCGGCGCCAAAGGCCCCCACCGGCAAGAGCTACACCGACCCCAAAGCCGGGGCCGCTGACGGCAAAGAAGTCAGCAACAGCCTGAAGGCGCAGTTCGCCGTCATCAAGGCCGAGCTGGACGGTCAACTTGCGATCCAGAAAGAACACCTGACCGAAGCGCAAGAGGCCTACAACGACGCCTACAAGCACAACCTGCTGACCACCACCGAGTTCTATGCCGCCAAGCTGGCGATTGAGCAGCAGGGCGTCAAGGGCGCGATCGCGATCAAGGAAGAAGAGCTGCGCGAGACGCAGGCGCTGCAAGCCAAGGCACTTGCGACCGGCAAGCAGTCTGATGTCTTGTCGCTCAAGGCGCAGGAAATCAAGCTCACCGCCGAGCTGACCGTGTTGAACGCCCAGGCCTTCAATACCGAGGTCAAAAACACCCGCGAACTGACCGACGCACTGCTGCAAAAGAAAACCGCGATGCAAGAAATTGCGCGCGTCTCGCAGCAGCAAGTGGGTAGCGCCCAGATTGACCGCGAGCGCATCATGCTCGATCAGGCCAAGGCGCTGCATGAAATCAGCGATGCGCAAGCGATTCAGGCCGAGGCAGCCTTGCAAGAGCGGCTCTACCAGATCGACCTGCAGGCGCTGCGCGACAAAGAGCAACAGTTCGACGGCAACCTGGAAAAGATCGCCGCCAACAACGCCGCCATCGAGCAGCTGGAGCGCCAGCACCAAACCAAGATCATCCAGATCAAAAGCCAGGCCACTGTAGAGGCCAACAAAGACATGACCGCCATGAATGCGGGCATCCGCTCCAGCCTGGAAAGCAGCATGGCCAGCATGATGCAAGGCACGATGACGCTGCAAAAGGGGATGCAAGCCGTGAACGGCGCCATCTTGCAGGGCTTTACCCAGATGATCTCCAAGAAAGTGACGGCATGGGCAATGGGTGAAACGGCTCAGACCGGCGCCACGATTGCGGGCGATGCGACGCGCACCACATCAAGCTGGATGGCCGCTACGCAATCCGTCATGGCCAACGCCTGGGCCGCCGTTAAAAACATCGCCATGAAGGCCTGGGAGGTAGCAGCCAGCGTCTACGCAGCTATTGCTGCCATTCCCTACGTGGGCCCGTTCCTGGCACCCGTGATGGCAGGCGCAGCGACCGTCGCGGTACTGGGCTTTGCCGCCAACATTGCCAGCGCCGAGGGCGGCTACGACATTCCGGCCGGCGTCAACCCCATGACGCAGCTGCACCAAAAAGAAATGGTTTTGCCCGAAGGCCCTGCTGACGTCATTCGCAGCCTGTCTAGTGGTGGCGGCGGTGGCGGTGACAGCTTCACCGTGCACGTCAACGCCACTGACGCCCAAAGCGTGGCGCGTCTATTCCGCGACAACGGCCAGCACATCGTCACGGCTTTGAAAGCCCAACGCCGCAACTTTGCCTACTAAAAATGAGCGACGCTATTTTCCCGTCCAACCTGCCCGGCCTCAAGTGGGACATCCCGCGCGAGGTCAGCTTCAAGACCAGCATTTACGAGTCCCTGAGCGGCGCCGAGCGGCGCATCCGCCACCGGCCCGTACCCAAGCATCGAATTGAGCTGTCGTATGAGGTGCTGCGCGAGCAGGGGTACTTGACCGATCTGCAAACCCTGCGCGGCTTCTTCATGAGCCGCGACGGCAGTTTCGACTCGTTCCTTTTCCACGACCCCTATGACGGGCAAGTGACCAATCTGCAATTTGGCATAGGCGACGGCGTCACCACACAATTCCAGTTGACCCGCCAAATCGGCACGCGCTCGGAGGTGCTGCACAACCCCGAGGCCACGCTGGCCATTGGCCGGGTGTGGTTCCCCAGCATTGGCAACGATGCCCTGTTCTGGCCCGAGCCAACCGGCGTGTGGCCCGCGACTAATGAATACACCCCGCCCGCAGGAGGCTGGTCGCTGCTGGCTAACGGCCTGGTGCAGTTCACCACGCCCCCGCCCGCCGGGGCCAGCCTGCTCTGGACTGGCCGCTATTACTACCGCGCCCGTTTTGCGGACGACGCCTTCAGCGCGACTGAGTTTATGCGGCGTCTTTTCTCCAACAACAAGCTGGCCATGGTGCTGAGCTTGCAAAACATCCTGTAACCATGCGTGTTCACCCCGCCCTTGCCGCCTGGCTGCCCACGGCCCGGCAAGTTGAAATTGTGGAGCTGCTGACCGTCACCAAACCCTCAGGCGCCGTGTGGCGCTATGCCACCAGCGTGGACAACGTGGTGGACGGCACCACCGTCTACCTGGGCTCGGCCAGTGCCGGCAGTCTGTTGTGGAGTCGGTCTTCTTTGGCCTTCAAAGGCGGGATTGAGCTGAGCGATTGCAAGATCACGATTCAAGCGCGGGCCGGCGACACCATCAATGCCCTGACGCCCGCCGCCGCCCTGCGCGCCCGCGCCTGGGACGATGCCACCTTCCTGCTGTCACGCGCCTACTTTGACGGCACCGGCACCCTGCGCGGCGTGCTGCCGCGCTACCAGGGGCAGCTCGCGCCGATCCGCCTGCGCGATGGCGACATCGAGCTCACCCTCAAGCCGCCCAGCCAAACCTTCAACCGCGCCGTGCCGCCGGTCTACCAGGCGGCTTGCCAAAATACCTTGTTCGATACCGGCTGCGGCGTGGCCCGCGCCGCTTGGACCGTGGCCGGCACGGCGCAGGTGGGCAGCAGCGCGGCGCAGGTGCTCACCGCACGGGGCGAGGCGGCGGGCTACTTCACCGGTGGCGTCATCACCTTCAACGGGGGCGCGCTGGCTGGCCTGGCCCGCACCGTGCGCTCGCACATCGCGGGCGGCGCAGTCACGTTTTTCGATTCCTTCCCGCAGGACCCCGCTGTGGGGGACGCCTT